>CACXEO010000001.1 GCA_902766785.1 Oscillospiraceae bacterium
CCCTATCCTAATCGAAGGCTCTTCTTTATTCAATTCATTTGCTTGATGCCTCTACCGGCATCCCACAGGAAAAGTGATTGAGCCATAAAAAAGAAGGCAGAAGACGTTTTAAATCCGTCTTCTGCCTGGTTAGTGCCTTTTTTGGCAGTAATATAAAATTGCTTTGCCGACAAAATCGGCAGTACCGGGGGCAAACCGGTCCAGATATCTGCGGAACCGCTCGTCGCAGGTATACATCCTGCCAAGGGAGGCTAAAATTTCGTCGGTACAGGTATAGTAATTCCGGGTGATGGCCTGCTTGAGCAGTTCCACTTCCGCCTGTACCTCCGGAGCTTCACAGGGGGTGCCCAGAAGCCGGGCAAAACGGTCAAACCGTTCAGAAAGTTCCCCGTCTGCCCGTTTCCGTTCTTCGGCTCCGTAATTTTTTGTTTTGGTTTGGTATTCCCGGTATGGCTCGGTATCCCGCCAGCGTTTTTTGACCTCTTCAGTATAGAGATCCATTTTGCTGGTGTCAAAGGCGTTAAAATCCATTGCGTTTCCTCCTTTTTCTCGTAATTCCAGAGCAAGAGTGAGCAGCCGGTCAAGGTGCTCCCGCCGCAGCTTTAAAAGAGAAATCTGCTGTTCCAGCGCTTCCGACGGGTCAAAGGCCGGCGCATCCAGAATTTTTTTGATTTCTTTGAGCGGGAATTCCAGTGCGCGGAACAATAAAATTTGTCCGAGGCGTGCCAGCGCCGGCGGCCCATACAATCGGTAGCCGACCTCGCTTACCGCGTCCGGAGGGAGCAATCCGATTTTATCGTAATAATGGAGCGTGCGAATACTCACACCGGTTTCTTTGCTCACTTCGTGTACGGTTTTCATCTCTTTTTTCTCCTCTGGTATTTTTGAGTATAAGCTATGACGCTACGTCAAAGTCAAGAGTTTTTATGATATTTTTGATCGTTTTCGCAATCAAAAATTGGCCATAGCCGTAGGACGGCCGTGTAATCATAAAAAAGACACAGGGGAAAACCGTATACATGCGCAGACAGATCCGCGCCAGCGTGTTTTCTGCCCAATGCGCGAAAAGATACCCTTTGTGCGGCTATTTTTGTAAAAAACGTCAAGGCTTCTGATGATGCAGTAAAATTAAAATATTTTGTGCTTGGCAGCGTGCTTTCCTGAAACTGTAAATTGTTTTTTTGTTAAAACCATGATATTATTTTGAAGGTGGGAAAGGAGATTTTCGGATGACACAACAGGGATATTTAAAAATTACGGCGTGGTTTCAGGCACATCCCCGGGCTTTGCGTTTAATGAAAATCCTCAACCGGTGGCTCCCCCTTTGTCTTTATGCGGCATATCCTGTATTGATATTTGTCCTAGTCTTTTTACAGGATGCCCGGATTTGGAAAGTTGTTTTCATTCCGGCGGCTGTTTTTATACTTGTTACGATACTGCGGAAGTTCATCAATGCAAAGCGTCCTTACGAACTTCTTGGGGTTCAGCCGCTGATTCCGAAAAATAAAAGGGGAGAGTCCTTTCCGAGCAGACATGTGGTCTCCGCCTTTATCCTTGCCCTGGCTTTCTGGTATATAAACCTTCCGCTGGGCCTTCTGGTGATGTTAATTGCCCTTTTCATTGCGGTAATCCGCCCTTTGGCGGGAATCCACTTCCCACGGGACGTTATAGCGGGCGCCCTTCTGAGCCTGATACTGGGTATTCCAGCTTTTCTGTTTCTTCCGTTTTAAAGTTTGCACTTGTAAAAAGCGCCAAATAATGCCCGCCAAAGGAAAGGCGGGCGTTGCTGTTCTTGCGTTTATGGTTGTTTTCCGTCGTCAATATTTGGCTGCCGTTTGCTGTAAAAGAACATGGCGGTGGAAATCCCGCAGATGATAACATAGCCGAGCAGGCTCCAGCCGTCCGGCAGTTGGTTAAAGAGGAAAAAGCCCAACAGAGTTGAGAACAGAACCTGTGTGTAGTCAAAGACTGAAATTTCCCGGGCGGGCGCGTGGGAATAGGCTGCGGTAACCGAAAACTGCCCGCCGGCCGCGGCCAGCCCCGCAAGCAGCAGGAATCCCAGCTGCTGCCAGCTCATAGGATGAAAATCAAAGAGCAGAAAGGGCAGGGTGGCAAGGCAGGAGAAGGCAGAAAAAAAGAATACGATAAACGGTCCGCGCTCCCCGCGCTTGCTCAGGTACCGCACCGTGGTATAGGCCACCCCGGCGCACAGTCCTCCCAGCAGGCCGATCAGGGCTGGAATACTGTCCGAAAAAGCGGAAGCTGTCGGCTTGATGATAAACAGGCTGCCCGCAAACGCTGCGATTACGGCAAAGAGCTGGAACGGCTTTATTGTTTCTTTCAGAAAGAAGAAAGAGGCGATCACTGCGAAAAACGGGGCGAGTTTGTTGAGCATGGAAGCGTCAGACAACAGCATATGGTCCACCGCATAATAATTCCCTAAAATTCCAACCGTTCCAAAAAAGGAGCGGATGATCAGGAACTTCAAATTACTGCGGTCGAAGCGGAATTTTTCTTCCGATTTTAAAAGGATTACTACGGCGAATACAACCGCCACCAGGTTGCGGAAAAAACTTTTCTGAACCGACGGCAGGTCGCCCGCCAGCTTTACAAATACATTCATCACCGCAAATGAAAGCGCGGAAAGCAGGATAAATAGAATCCCTTTTGTTTTATTTTTCATGGCGGTCCCTATCTTTTTTTGTTTTACAGAAAAAACCCGTGCCTTTTGGGGCACGGGCATGTTTTTATGCGTATACGATAACGCCCATATTTTCACGGCCCTTTTTTTCTTCGGAGACGGCATAACCCAATGCTGCACATCCGCAGACCTGGTGATTTTCCGGTACGCCAAACCGGCTTAAGACGGCGCGGACGCCTTTATCGTCGTAGGTGTCGGTCAGCTGATTGATCCAGACCGAACCGATTCCGAGATCATGCGCCATCAGAAACATATTTTCCAGTGCACAGGCGCAGTCTGCCATCGCGTGTGAGTAGTCTTTGGGCGCTGAGACAATTACCAGAACCGGGGCATTATAAAACCGGTGGTAGTTTGCATTCCCAAGCGCCGCGCCGACTGCTTTTTGCAGTTGGGTGAGTTTATCCGTTCCCTCTACCACAGTAAACTGCCAGTTTTGAGTATTATTTGCGCTCGGCGCGTATAGGCCTGCTGTCAAAACCTGTTCCAGGTCATTTTTAGGAAGCGCTTTGTCCTGATAAGAGCGCACGCTCCGCCGTGTTTTGATGTTTTCTAAAATCTGGCTCATTGAAATACCTCCTTTGTGATACAGATAATTCCTGCAAACTCAGGATAGCACTATTTTTTACGAATTGCAAGCGAAGAAAGTTGCTTTTCGTGACTGAATGGGGGATGCAATGTTGAATTGACTTTAAAGATTGCGAAACGTATAATGAATTTGTTAAAATGCGCAAAAATAAATATGGGGGATCTACGGGTTCGCTTGCAGGAAAATGTCTTAGTTTTAATTCTTTTCAGAATGTCAAAAAGGCAGGGTATATGTTTTTTGTCGGAGGCTTATACGGCGCGGGCTGCTTTATGTTTTCCCGGAATCAATCCCAGTTAAAAGAAAGGAGCGGCTTTATGACGAAAAAGTGTCAGAATATTGTTGACAATTGGAATAAGACCGTATTTTTCCGGACAAGGGGGCTTTTTTGGACAATAAAATTCCCCGTATCTATGCCTAATTTAGGCCGGGGCGGCAGCTGCTGTTCCAGCAGGGTTTCCGGGCAGATGGAAAAGACATGCGGCTGGATGCCGGAGCGCTGGCAGTGATCGCGTATTTATCACCCGCTTTGAACATGCAGCCGGGCGCTTTGCCGGCAGGAATCCCCTCCGTCCCGCGGTATCTTGGTAAAACAAAGCGGATTATAGACGCTTTGAAAAATTGCCAGCCCTGGCAGTTTGAAAGCCTGCTCAAGCTTGGCCCCGAGCTTGCCTGGGATGCATTTGCCCGGCACCAGGATTTTGACCTGGACAGCCCAGGCACCCCTGCGCTGCTTGCTTATCAGGGGCTTGCGTTCCTGCACCTGAACGCAAGCGATTTTACAAAGGAAGATTTTAATTTTGCCGAGCGGCATCTGCGGATTGCCAGCGCGCTGTACGGCCTTCTTGCCCCCAAGGACGGTATCCAGCCCTACCGGCTTGAATTGCGCTGCAAGCTTAGGGTGGACGGCCAGTCTCTTTACCGCTTCTGGGGAGATACTGTTTATAAAGATTTGTTTGCCTCCGGCGCCCCGGTAATCAACCTTGCTTCCCGTGAATACGCTCAGCTTGTCACGCCGTTTTTACATCCGGCGGATAACTGGATTACCTGCGATTTTATGACTCCTGTCCGCGGTAAACTGAAAACCCTGCCGTCCCGTGCAAAGATGGCCCGGGGGGAAATGGCTCGTTTTATCGTTAAAAACCGCTTGGAAAACCCGGTGGATTTAAAGCGCTTTTCAAGGGACGGTTACCGGTTTGCCGAAGGGATTTCTACATCCAGCCGGTTTGTTTTTGTTCAGCATGAGGAGGGATGAGCGTTGGCAGTAACCTGGAACTTGTGGCACGGCTGCCATAAGCTGAGCACAGGTTGTGCGAACTGCTATGTCTACCGGATGGATGAGCGGCATGAAAAAGACAGTTCCGTTATAAAAAAGACGGGAAATTTCAACCTGCCGGTCCAGCGGAAGCGGGATGGAAGCTATAAAATACCACCGGGAGAACTTGTTTACACCTGTTTTACCTCCGATTTTCTGGTGGAGGACGCAGACTGCTGGCGGCCCGAAGCGTGGAGAATGATAAAAGAACGCAGCGATCTTGAATTCCTGTTTATCACCAAACGGATAGACCGGCTGGAAGAGTGCCTGCCAGAGGACTGGGGAGACGGTTACGGGAACGTCCATATCTGCTGCACTGTGGAAAATCAAGAGCGTGCCGATTACCGCCTGCCGCTTTTTAAGGCTGCGCCGGTTAAGAAAAAAAGCATTGTCTGCGAACCGCTGCTTGAAAGAATAGACCTTACGCCTTACCTCGGCCCTTGGGTGCTCCAGGTAATCGCGGGCGGCGAATCCGGGAACAGGGCACGGCCCTGCGATTACGACTGGATTTTGTCTCTGCGGAAACAGTGTGTGGCGTCAGGCGTGGCGTTCTATTTTAAGCAGACGGGCGCACATTTTGTAAAAGATGGCAAGCTTTACCGGGTTAAGAGGCAGTACCAGCATTCCCAGGCGCGTAAGGCGGGGATTAATTACCTGCCGAAAGGCGAACAGGTTGTTTTTATAGGAGACAAAAAGCAGAATGGATAGAGAGTGGACTCTATTTATTGTGTAACTGGAACGCTTTAGATTATTGAAATCTATTTTGGAAGAAAAAAGGCCGCGGAGTTTCCGCGGCCTTTAAACGTTTTGCTTCACAGGCAAACACAGCCCATTGCCTCTGCAACGAGTATGGCTTGGGCGAGATCAATTTTCGTTTGTTTCATACGTATGGATGAAAAATCAACCCCGGTGAGATCCGCTCCGCGCAAATCCGTATATTCTAGGTTAGCGCCTGAAAGAACGGCGTGACGCAGGTTGGTTTCCCGCAAGTCCGCCTTCTCCAGCCGGCAGTTTTGCAGAAAGGCGTTTTCAAATTTGAGCCCCCTTAAGTTCCAGCCGCGCAGATCGCTGTCATTAAAAATAGTATAAGAATAATCGCCGCCGCGGAGTTCGAGCGCGCTTAGATCGGCGCCTGCAAAGGTGCTTCCTGTGCATTTGCACTCCAGAAATTCGGCCGAAAAAAGATTCGCCGCCCGGAATATACAGTTTAAAAAAAGGCTGGACCGGTGAACGGACCCATTAAGCCTTGCAAAAGAAAAATCACAATCTTCAAATACACAGTGGAAGGCGGAAAAAGACGGCATAACGCTCCCCTTAAAATTGCACCGCTGAAAACGGGTTTCGGACAGGGAAAGCTCACTAAAATCATAATCGGAAAAAGATTCACCAATATATTCAGCCTGATTTTGGATGATTTTCATAAGATACCTCTAAAAAGTTAAATCGTATTTTCATACTATCACAATTCTGCCGGAAAGAAAAGCATTTTGCTTTACCTATTTTAAAGCTGTGCTATAATGGTATCGAAAAAAGCAGGGACTTTTGTAAAATCTATGTAAAATATAGGCGCGGCGGCCTCTGAACGGGTTATCCGTTCCGGTAAGCACCGCTTAAAAATGGAGAGAAAAGGAGGGAATCCTTTGAAAAAACAGGTGATTTCCAGCAGAAAGGCTCCAACGGCAATTGGCCCTTATTCCCAGGCGGTCAGCGCTAATGGGCTGGTTTTTGTTTCGGGACAGCTTCCGTTGAACGCTGAAACTGGAGAACTGGCTGTTGGGGCTGAAGTCCAGGCCGAACAAACCCTGCTGAATATTCGTGAAATACTATCTGCAGCAGGCCTTTCTATGGATAATGTGGTCAAGTGCACAATTTTTTTGAAAAACATGGAGGATTTCGCTGTGGTTAATCAAGTGTATGCCGCTTTTTTTGGAAGACCTTGCCCGGCGCGTTCCTGTGTGGAGGTTGCGGCTCTGCCGAAGGGGGCACTAATCGAAATAGATGCGATTGCTGTGGTGAATGGCCATGCTGAATGAGTTTTCGCGAACCGAGCTGCTTTTGGGAGCCGCCGCCGTTGAAAAACTGAAACAGGCGTCGGTTATCATCTTTGGAATTGGGGGAGTTGGTTCCTTTGCCGCCGAAGCGCTGGCTCGCAGCGGAATAGGCCGTTTGATATTGGTTGACCATGATGTAGTCAGCCTCACGAACTTAAACCGCCAGCTGATCGCCACCCATGAGACTATTGGGCGGCGCAAGGTGGATGTGATGAAGGAAAGAATCCTTTCGATAAACCCATCAGCCCGTGTGGATGTGTTTGCTGAGTTCCTTCTGCCGGAAAATATAGACGCTTTCCCGCTGCGGGAGTGCGACTATATTGTAGATGCGGTGGACACGGTTGCTGCAAAGCTGGTTTTGGCACAGAAAGCTGAGGAATACGGCATTCCGTCTATCAGCTGTATGGGGGCGGGAAATAAGCTTGATCCCTCCCGGTTTGAAATAACCGATATTTACAAAACCTCTGTCTGTCCGCTTGCGCGCGTCATGCGGCGTGAGTTGAAAGCGCGGGGGGTTCGAAAACTGAAGGTGCTTTATTCCAAAGAGCCGCCGCTTACCCCTTTTTCTCTGGAAACAGAAGAGCCTGTTGGAAAGCGGCAAACGCCAGGCAGCGTATCTTTTGTACCGCCGGTGGCCGGTTTGATGGCCGCTGGTGAAGTCGTCCTTGATTTAAGCGGCGAAAGCCGCATGATAGCCCTAAAACAGCCATAAACTAATAGCAACAGGCTGTTTCAGCCGTATTGTGATGCTGAGGTGTTATAAATGGAATTTGTCATGAACGCCATAGACTCTTATGGACTTATCGCTGTTTTTGTGTTAGTGTTATTAGAGTATGCCTGTTTTCCGCTCCCCAGTGAAGTGGTCCTGCCGTTTTCCGGGGCAGTTGCCTCGCAGAGCGACTGGACGTTCCTGGCGATTTTAGGGTTTAGTGTGTTGGCTGGGGTGCTTGGCGCACTCGCCTGTTATCTCATTGGTTACTTTGGCGGTTACCCGCTGGTGGAAAAAATAAAAAAGAAGTTTCCTAAAACGAAAAAAGGTCTGGATGCGTCTCAGAAAAAGTATGAAAAATATGCTGTGATCTCTGTTTGCGTTGGCCGTCTGATCCCTTTGTGCAGGACCTATATTTCGTTTATTGCTGGGATTTCGCGGCAGAACCTATGGTCTTACCTGGGAGCTACTGCAATTGGGGTGGCAATTTGGAACAGCGTTTTAATTGGTTTAGGGTATATTTTTGCCGAAAACTGGAATATTGTGACAAAATATTACGATGAGTATAAAATGATTTTGATCCCGGTTCTGGGGCTATTAGTGGTATTTTTAGTTTTCCGCTGGTTTTGGAAACGTAAAAAAGGAAAAAACTCCGCCTCTGACGGAGTGGAAGAATAAAAAGAAGGAGAATGTATGAATGGACTTTTTAATCGAAGGTGTTTTAGAGCTTTTCAAGCCGGATAGCTGGAAAGTTTGGGTCATGTTCGTCATTGGCGGTGTGCTCATTTTCCTCGCAATCAAGAAGGAGCTGGAACCAGCCCTATTGCTCCCAATTGGCTTCGGCGCGATCCTCGTCAACCTCCCGTTTTCCGGGGCTATTAACCAGACCATGGAAGGGATCGGGGAGGTTCAGGGCATCATCGACTGGATGTTCCGCGTTGGAATCGAAGCCTCAGAAGCCCTTCCTCTGCTTTTGTTTATCGGCATCGGCGCTATGATTGATTTCGGCCCGCTGCTTGCGAACCCCAAACTTTTGCTTTTTGGTGCGGCGGCCCAGTTCGGTATTTTCTTCACCATTACGATTGCGACCCTGCTCGGCTTTAATCTGACCGACGCCGCCTCAATCGGCATCATCGGTGCGGCGGATGGGCCAACCTCGATTCTCGTTTCGCAGGTTCTCGGCAGCCAATATATGGGGGCAATTGCGGTAGCGGCTTATTCTTATATGGCGCTGGTCCCAATTATCCAGCCGATTGCCATTAAACTTTCCACCACCAAAAAGGAACGCGCCATCAAAATGGCATATAATCCGCAGGGTGTTTCCAAAATGACGAGAATCCTTTTCCCGATCATCGTCACTATGATTGCCGGTCTGGTTGCGCCTGCCTCAGTTTCTCTGGTTGGTTTCCTGATGTTCGGCAACCTTCTGCGTGAATGCGGCGTGCTCCGCACCATGTCTGAAACGGCGCAGAACCAGCTTGCGAACCTCATCACGTTGGTTCTCGGTATCACCATTGCCGCAAGCATGAAGGCGGAGAGCTTTGTCAATCTCCAGACTCTCTTTATTATGGCGCTTGGCCTTGTCGCTTTTGTTTTCGACACCTTTGCCGGAGTTTTCTTTGCAAAGCTTCTCAACCTGTTCTCCAAGAACAAAATCAATCCTATGATCGGTGCGGCAGGTATTTCTGCCTTCCCAATGTCCTCCCGCGTAATCCAGAAGCTGGGCATTGAAGCCGATCCGACCAACCACCTGCTGATGCACGCGGTGGGCGCCAACGTCTCCGGTCAGATTGCCTCGGTTGTCGCAGGCGGCGTTATCCTCGGCATTGTGCCGACCATGATTTAAGGAGGATGTGGAAATGACGATTGATATGAACGCTGTGATGGCATCACTCAATCTGATGTGGATGGGGATGCTTGCCATCTTTACCGTTATTGTTGTTATATTTATTGTGACCCAGATTATGCTGACTGTCGGCAACCGAAAGGGAAAGTTTTTAAAAACCGATGAAAACCGTTGACGGCTTTGGAGGATACAATTACTATGGTGAGAAAAACAAAGATCATCTGTACGCTTGGACCCGCAACGGATGACGACAACGTCTTAAAAGAGCTGATGCTCGGGGGGATGAACGCTGCGCGCTTTAACTTTTCCCACGCCGACCACGCCTATCACAAGGCAAATATTGAACGGGTGCGCAAGTTCAGGGAAGAGCTCCACCTGCCGGTGGCGGCGCTGCTCGATACCAAGGGACCGGAAATCCGGATTGGGAAATTCAAAGGTGGCAAGGTTTCGCTCAAAACGGGAGAACTCTTCACCCTGACCACCCGTGAAATTGAGGGAACTGAAAAAGGGTGTTCCATTTCCTATAAAGGCTTGCCGGGGGATATTTATCCCGGTGCGACCATCCTGCTGGATGACGGGCTGATTGCCCTTTCGGTCGTCAATATGACCGGCGACGATATTGTCTGCCGGGTTATGAACGACGGTGTTGTTTCAAACAACAAAGGGGTCAATGTCCCGGGCGTCAAGCTGTCGATGCCCTATATCAGTGAAAAGGATCGTGCGGATATCATCTTTGGAATTGAAAACGGCTTTGACTTCATCGCCGCTTCTTTTACCCGGAGTGCCGATGATATTCTGGAAATCCGGAAAATTTTAGAAGAACACAACTGCCATAGTATCAACATTATAGCAAAAATTGAAAACGGCGAAGGGGTAGACAACCTGGACGCGATTTTGCGAGTTGCGGACGGCGTTATGGTTGCCCGCGGGGACATGGGGGTTGAAATCCCGCTGGAGGAAGTCCCCGTATTGCAGAAAATGATGATCAAAAAGGCCTATACCGCGGGAAAACAGGTCATCACCGCCACCCAGATGCTGGATTCCATGATGAAAAACCCGCGTCCGACCCGTGCGGAGTCAACCGATGTTGCCAACGCGATTTACGACGGAACCAGCGCCATTATGCTTTCGGGCGAGACGGCGGCCGGGCTGTACCCGGTTGAAGCGCTCAAAACCATGGTGAGGATCGCCTGCCGGGCGGAACAGGATATCGATTATGTTAAACGCTTCAAAAACCGTGAGTATGAGGAAGCGCCGGACGTCACCAACGCGATTTCCCACGCGACCTGCACAACCGCTCACGATCTTGGTGCGACCTCGATCATCACCGTCACAAAATCGGGCAAAACCGCCCGGATGATTTCAAAATACCGCCCCTACGCGCCAATTATAGGCTGTACTACCAGCGCACATGTATGCCGTCAGCTCAACCTCTCCTGGGGTGTTGTACCTCTCCTGATCAAGGAGGAGAGCAGTACCGACATGCTGTTTGACCACGCAGTAGACGCCGCGCAGGATACCGGTATTATTGACAACGGTGACCTTGTCGTCATCACAGCCGGCGTCCCGCTCGGTGTTTCCGGAACCACCAATATGATGAAGGTCCACGTGGTGGGGCATGTTCTGGCGACCGGTACGGGGGTCACTTCAAAAAGTGTCTGTGCCCGCCTGTGCGTCTGCAAGGATGCGGAAGAGGCGATGGCAAATTTTAAGGATGGGGATATCCTGGTCATTCCGCAGACCTCAAACGCCCTTTTTGACATTATCAAGCGGAGCTCTGGAATTATTACCGAACTTCCCGGCTCCAATTCCCACGCGGCAATTGTAGGCCTTGCAATGGATCTGCCGGTTCTGGTGGGCGTCGCCAACGCCACCAGCCTGCTCAAGAGCGGCGCCGTGGTCACTTTAGATGCCGAACGTGGAATTGTATGCTGCAATTCCTGATAGAATGAACTGTATAAAAACACCGCTTGTATTAACAGGCGGTGTTTTCGTTTTATTGTTTTACACGCGGTTAAAGTAGACGCTCTGTTGCTATTAAAGGGTTTTCCCTTCCAGTTTACAAAGGGTCCGTACATTTTCCATTACATTGTCAAAAATATCCGGCGTAATAGACTGCGCGCCGTCGCAGAGAGCTGCCGGGGGATTGGGATGAACTTCAACCATCAGTCCGTCTGCCCCCGCGACTACAGCGGTTTTTGCAAGGATGGGAACGAGAGAGGCGATCCCGGAGGCGTGGC
The DNA here is from genome assembly GCA_902766785.1 of Oscillospiraceae bacterium. Classification (GTDB taxonomy): domain Bacteria; phylum Bacillota; class Clostridia; order Oscillospirales; family Ruminococcaceae; genus Metaruminococcus_A. The sequence continues at coordinate 11,446 of CACXEO010000001.1, forward strand.
TTGGGTCGACGATAACAGGAAGATGTGATTTTTGTTTGAGCAGAGGAATGGCCGAAATGTCGAGGGTATTACGGGTTGCCGTTTCAAAAGTTCGTATCCCTCGTTCGCAGAGGATTACGTTAGGATTTCCGCCTGATACAATATATTCGGCGCTCATCAGCAGTTCTTCCATTGTACTGGACAGCCCCCTCTTGAGCAGGATGGGCTTGTCACAGTGGCCGAGCTCGGAAAGCATTTCAAAGTTCTGCATATTCCGCGCCCCCACCTGGATAACGTCGACCTCGTTGAATAAGTCAAGGTATCTCAGGCTGGTCAGCTCGGTGACAATGGGCAGACCGGTTTCTTTTTTGGCTTCCAGAAGAAGCTCAATCCCTTCCGCTTTTAGCCCCCTGAAAGCGTAGGGTGAGGTCCTGGGCTTAAAGGCACCGCCTCGCAGGAACTTGGCTCCGGCCGTTTTCATCCGCTTCGCAACACTTATAATCTGCTCAGGGGTTTCAACCGAGCATGGCCCGGCAATAACACCAAACATACCGTCGCCGATAACGCCATCCCCTGCCTTGACCGCGGTATCCGCCGGGTGAAATTTGCGGTTGACCAGCTTGTAAGGTTCTGAAACTCGTTTGACCGTTTCTACAACGTCAAGGGCTTCTAACGCCTCCTGATCAATTTTAGAGACGTCCCCCACCAGCCCAAACAGGGTGGTATGTGTCCCTTCACTGAAATGAATTCCGACCCCTTGGCTTTTCAGTTGTTCCAGCAGGTCGTCAACCTTTTGTTTCGGTGCGTTTTGCTTGAGAATGACAATCATTGAAGTTCCCTCTTCCTTTTTTGTTTTCACAGACGGATTTTAGGGCGTGCCTTTTTTGAAAAACAGCATACAAAAAGGCCGGCAACCGGAATCGGTTGTCGGCCTGGCGGATACAGCGCAAACTTAATGCTGTAAAACGACGCGCAACAAACAACCCGACTCCGAACCGGTCAGGCAATAATAAAATCGATTGTTGCACACAATATCCAACATCTCTTTACCCCTTAAAAGTTTTAACGCTTTAAAGCATATTTCAATCATAACAGTTTTTATATGTTTTGTCAACCTTTATTACGGAAAAACAAGATATGATTCTCTGCAAATTACGGTGGAATTACACTTGATAATGTACAGAAATAATATTTTCGCCCCTAATCACATTGATTCCTTCAGAACTTTATCTGCGTAATTGATAAATTCGTCCCAATCATAAGTAGAGAGAGCGTGGGCTCCACGGCGGAGATGATAGGCAACATACCCGCTTTGGTCAACCGTGCCGACAATTGGAAATTCTTCAAGCTCAAGTGCTTTTTTGCCGTAAAGTTCGTAAATTTCACCAACACATTTTGCCCCCAGAAATTCTGATGGCGGTCCGGACCACAGATCCTCTACTGCGCTTGATATATAAAGAGGGCGAGGCGCTATGAGAGCCAGCAGCATATGCTGGTCAAAGGGCATATTTTCCTCATTGTCGCCAAAGGTTTTATAATTTGAACAGAACCAGCAGGGAAACCCTTTACAGATATCCTTAATGTGTTCGCCCTGTTTTTTACGGGTGATTGCGGTGCCGCCGCAGCCTGATTCGTTGCTGCATATCAAGCCAAAGCGTTTGTCGGAAGCGCCGCACCAGAGGGCGGCTTTACCGGTGCGGGAGTGGCCCACCAGTGCAGCTCTGCTACTGTCAATTTCAGGGATCGTTTCAACCACATCCATCAAGCGGGATGCAGCCCAAGCCCAACTTGCAATTGCGCCCCAGGTGTTGTCTTTGCGCACGCCGTCCGGTTCCTTGACAATAGCGTGAATACCACCGGAAAAGTCATTATTGTCATCGGTGCAAATGTCCGGGTAATAAAAACGGGCAAGAGCATAGCCGCGGTTCAGGAGTTTTTCTTTGAAAACGTGTGTTTCCTGGTAGGGAAACTGAATCACTTCAAAGACCGGGCAGGGCTTTTCAGTTTTTGGGACCAAGATATAGGCATTAAAACTGTGAGAACCGAACGTTGTTTTGGTGGTGATGACAACGTCATATTCTATGACGCCACCGGTTTCTCTGCGCTCTTTGGTGTGAGAGACCTTCATCTCAATCTCCGGAACCCGGCCGTATACGTAATCAGTAAAAAAGCCGTAAATTTCACCGCGGCGCTTCATTTCCCACTCCTCTATGGTGGTGACGCAGCTCCCGTCGTTACAGGTTAAAATAGAGGGCAGGCTGGAAATTTTCGGGATGTACATGGTTTCTTGCTCCTTTATAATAAAGTAATGAACGGCAACACATTTGTTAATATTACGGAATAAAAGCACCGTCAAGAGCTATAATTGAACGTTATAAGCCGGGTATGCCCCTTTCAAACGGTAACCGAGCTTTTTCGCGAGCGCTACGGAAATCAGATTCGCCGCGTCCCAACTCGGGTAGATTCCTTTATCAAGGCAGCGCAGAATCAGGTCGGATGCGCAGGCAGTTCCAAGCCCTTTATGCCGATGATCCTCCCGCACGTCGATCTCGACTTCAATCCCGCCGTTATATATGGTATAAGAGGACGCACCTCCCACCAATCTGCCGTTATACAATACGGCGGAACCAATTCCCCGCGACAGAAAATCCTCTGCGCCTGCGAAGTGCGGGCAGAAATCCTGTGACCATGGTTCGCTGAAGGAAGAATGGTAAATGTCCGCATCAAAGGGAACGATTTTATAATCCCTCGGAAGAGAGGAGCGCAGCTTTTCCAAATACTCCCTGTCAAAGACAGTATCTTTATAAAAGGCGTAACGGGTGGTACGCTGCGCTTTTTCCTTGTGGACCGCCTCAATCAGCTCAGCCCAACCTTCATTTGGTGGAACGAGAAGCCGCAAAGGGCGGCTGAAGGGCGGCAGATCTTTTACCAGTTCTTCCGCGCCTTCCGCGTTGCTGTCCCCGGTGAGGAAAAGGAAACCACCGACAAAAATCCGCGCAGCAGATGGCCGATCGTTTCTATCGGCCCAGGCGTCTCCCATAACTCCCTGCAGGCAGGACCAGATCATTGTTTCTTCCATTCCGGAAAAAAGCGGAACAATTTGTTCCATTTCGCCGGGCGTAAGTTTTACCATATAAAACACCTCCTCTTAAGGTGAGTTTATCATGGAATCGGCTAAAACACAAGGCCAGCGCAATTACTCCGCGTCGGCCTTATGTTTTGTAATAGAGTAGAAGGTTTTACATCTGCCGTGATTTTCGGCCGCGTCTGAAAAACGGGTTCTCATTCGTGGCTCAGCCTTTCCGCCAGCTTGATCATCTGCTTTGCCTCTTCCTCGGTATCAAACTCACAGTAGAGGAACAACCCCTTGGAGGAAAGTTCGGTCAACAGGGTTTCTAGCACCGGGAATTTGTTGTGGCGTATGAGCAGCCGTTTGCCCGCTTGTTGAATTTTCCGCAGGGTGGGGATAAACTCAGTTGGTTCCGGCTGCCCGTCCACGCAGGTCCACTGGATGATGTCCAAGTCGTCCATCTCCAACAGGGAATCGAGGTGGGCGCACTGTTCCATCCCGTCAAAGTGGTAGAGCGCTTTGTCTAAGAAGGCCGCCTGCGCCTTGAGTTCGGGCAGGGCGAATTCCTCGAACATCGGGTGGGAAATCATGACTGAAAGGTCGCACTGCATCTGGCTGAACTTTCCCGGCCCCCAAATACCAAGCCAGCCCACGGTGCTTCCGCCATCGTTGTTTGCCTTTGTGATGGCATAGCATTCGTCAATGGTTGTTTTCCAGGCCTCCAGGCACCTCGGTATTGCCGCGTGAACCCAATCCGGATTAAGGGCGAGGTCCATCAGGAAATTATCGCTCCCGCGCAGGTGGGCAAGGGTATCGAGATTGCCGGAAATATCGGGCATTGAAACAAAATAATCCCCTTTGCTGTCCTCAACAAAGGCTTTGGAAAGTTCCAGTGTTTTCTGGTAAAGGAAATTCTGCTTGTCAAAAATAATTGTTTCGGGGTCGTCTCCTTTTACTTCGTCACTCCCAAAGAACCAGATGGAATCCTCGTAGCCGACTTTAATCCCTTTAAAATATCCCGCCAGCCCTGAAGCGCCGAGGTTTGTAAAAATCTGCGGGAAAGATTCCCCTGCGTAATATGTATTTTCAAACACATCCCGGTTCCGTTCAATGATCAGTTCCGGATCAGTCCAGTAAATTTTACGGTCTTCCGCTTTTTCCGGTTTGGGGAAGCTGCGGTAGCTCCCGCCTTCCTTCCGTCCAGTTGCCGCAACGCAGCACCGGTCGGTCATTTCGCCCGCCCAAAAAGCTTCCATCCGTTTTTTGGCCTGTTCCCAGTCTTCTTTATAACGCATCCTGCACCCTCCTGTTGCAAAGTTGTTTGGCTGATGCTACTATTATAAAAAAGGGCGGGGGTTTCCGCATTCATTTTTCAGACCAGTATTAGGAGAAAAACGACATGGTTGACCGTTTTGAAAACGATTTTCTGGACGACATGACCTATTACCAGCTCAAAGTGGAACGGGTACACCTTGTCCGTCCATTTGCCATGCACTCTCATGCCTTTTCCGAAATTGTGGTTGTTCTGAGCGGTACGGCTCTTCACGTCATAGGGGAACAGCCGTATGAAATCGGGCCGGGGGATGTTTTTGTCATCGACCGGCTGTCAAGCCACGCTTTTGAACGGGTGAAAGACCTTATTATTATCAATTTCAGTTATAATGAGCGGCACCTCCTGTTTGACAAGGAGGATCTTCGCCTGCTGCCGGGATTTGCCTCCCTTTTTCTTACGGCACCAAAGCTGCGGGAGCGCAACGGATCTGTCGGAATGCTCCGGTTGGATCGGCTCGACCTCTCATTTCTGGAAAACATCGCGGAAATGATCCTGCGCCAAACCTCACAGAAGAACGAGGGTTATGAAACGGTAGTCAAGCTCCTGTTCCAGACGGTAATTGCTTTTCTCTCCTCTCAATACGCCCGTATGGAGACGACGGCATCCCAGAATCTCGGTCTGATTGCAGATGCTTTCGATTATCTGGAAGCCCATTTTTCCGAGGAGCTGACGGTGGAGACCCTTGCGGGGCATCTTTCCGTTTCACCCCGTCATTTGGAGCGGCTTTTCAGGCAGTACTGCAAGGAGACGCCGCTTGAGCACCTAACGGAACTGCGGATGTTAGAGGCGCTCCGGCAGCTTGCCTATACCGAAGCTCCGGTCTCTGAGGTCGCCGCCCGGTGCGGCTTTTCTGATCCGTCCTATTTTTCCCGCGTCTTTAAGGCGCGGTACCAGGTTTCTCCAAGACGGTACCGTGAACTGACCAGCCTAAAGCCCTTTTAGTATAGTATAGGGCTGCTGCAAACTTTTTTCCGTATCAGGGTGTCTTTGAAACTGCAGCTTGAAGACAATTTATAAAAATTTGTGCCGCTGTGGTGGGGCGGAATGGACGGTATATGTGAGTGATCAGTTAATCAAGTGCATAAAAGAGAATCTACCCCTGCGGAATAGTTTTTTTGAATTGGCAAACAGGGTATTCGGGCTTTCATTCCAGGGATGGTGTGAAAGCGGCTATTGGACGGACCTGTATATCCCCTATGCCATTTGTGAGGGCGGCCGGGTGGTATCCAATGTTTCCGTCAATATTATGGAGTTTTCCTGGAACGGAGCGCCAAGGCGGTATATCCAGCTCGGAACAGTGATGACTGCGCCCGAGTACCGGGGAAAATGCTTGTCCCGCAGGCTGATGGAAGCGGTTCTTGAGGATTGGAAGAATCGTTGTGATGCACTTTACCTTTTCGCAAACAATACGGTTTTGGATTTTTATCCGAAATTCGGGTTTGAGCGGGTGGAAGAATATAAGGCATGCGGGGCAATTACGCCGAAGGACGGGAAATACAGGAAGCTGAACCTTTCAGATGCTGCCGACCTGGCGCTGCTTAAGGAATACTATCAAAAATCCAACCCATATTCGGCGCTTGCCTTTCAAAATAATTTTGGCCTTTTAATGTTTTACTGCTCCTCTTTTTTAAAAGACTGCGTTTATTTTGTAGAAGAAGCGGATGCCGTTGTGGTCGCGGAACAGACGGCCAGCACCTTGCTTTGCTATGATATTTACGGCGACCGTACCGGAAGCATTTTGGAAATTTTGGAAACCGTAGCGGGGGAAGAAATAACAAAGGCAGCCCTCGGCTTCACGCCGAAAGCTCTGGAAGAATTCCAGTTCGAAAAAGTCTGCGCCGCAGATGACGCTCTGTTTCTGTTAAAGGGAAAAGAGAATATCTTCTGTGAAAACAAGTTGATGTTTCCGCTCTTGTCGCACGCATGATAAAATATGGCGCGGGAAGGGTACAAAAATGGGGAGGGAAACGTATGCCGGAAAGAACGCTTTATGTCTCTGACCTTGACGGAACCCTGCTGGGAAGGGACAGCAGGCTGTCGGCATTTACAATAGAAACGCTGGAACGTTTGGTGAGTGCTGGGATGCTTTCACTTATGCCACCGCGCGTTCCTACCATTCGAATTCGGTTGTAGCAAGGGGACTTGACGTCAATGTGCCGGTCATCATTTACAATGGCGTTTTCATACTGGAAACCGGCACCGGAAAGATTCTCTCTTCCACCTTGTTCTCCCCTGAAGAGGCCGCTGTTGCTCGAAAAATTTTTGAGTGTTTTGACGTATTTCCACTGGTTTACAGCGTGGTTGCGGGAGAGGAAAAGGTATCTTGGCTGCCGCGGTCGGAAAACGAGGGGGTGAAGCACTATCTCAACAACCGGCAGAGTGACCCGCGGCTTCGCCCGGTGGATACCATGGCAGACCTATATGAAGGCAGCTCTTTTTATTATACCTGCATAGGGGAAAAAGAGGACTTGCTTTCTGTCTATGAGGCGTTTGATTTTTTACCCGCCTGCCGGTGCACCTTGCAGCAAGAGCTGTACCGCCCGGAGTATTGGTGCGAAATAACGCCCGCAGAGGCAACAAAAGCAAGGGCTATTCTGCGGCTGAAAGAACTGCTGGGCTGCGGCCATGTGGTCTCGTTTGGAGATGCGGTGAACGATATTTCGCTTTTTGAGGCATCGGATGAGTGTTATGCGGTGGGTAACGCGGTTGACGAACTGAAAAAAATCGCCAGCGGGATAATCCTATCGAATGAAGAGGATGGAGTTACCCGCTGGCTGATAGAACACGCAGTTGTATAAAAAGGAACCACCCGGAAA
>CACXEO010000002.1 GCA_902766785.1 Oscillospiraceae bacterium
CCAAAGAAGCGGCGGAAGCCGCTGCCAAAAGGCGCAATGTTCTCTCAGCCGCCAAAAGCTTGCTTTTGCGTGCGGCGTGAGGTTATTATACCATGCCTTACCAGTAAATTAAAGGCTTTACATCTCGGTACAACCAAAGGCACCTCATTTTAAAAATTAAGGTCTTATTTTTAGCGAAAAAAATGCTATAATGATTTCAGGATGAGCTGTTGCCGGTTCGTTCAACCGCCTACAGCCTGGGGTTGGGATTTATGGCTTACCCGCAAACTGAAATTACAATGCAATAACGTAAAAAATATGCAAAGGAGAATTACAATGCCGTTTTTAAACGATGCGCTTCAAAAGGGAAAAGAAACTGAATGGCACGCGACTTGGATTCATCCAGGTTTTGCCGACCGCGGCGGTGTTCATTATTTTTGGTTTTTCAGAGAATTTGACTTGTCTGAATTGCCGGAAAGGGCTTCTATTGACATTACCGCTGATTTGAAATATGTATTGTATCTTAATGATGAGTTCCTTGGCCGAGGGCCGCTTTACGGCACGCCGGATTATTATTCTTTTGATAGCTATGATCTTTCCGGTGGGCTGAAAATCGGGAAGAACACTGTATGGGTTTTAGTGATGCAGGATTGTCCCGGGGATTATTTTCAAAAAGAGCGTCCTCTTGCAATGCTGGCACAGCTGAAATTTGCAGCGAAAGATGGAACCGTTTCCTACATTGGAACCGATACGAGCTGGAAATGTTTTAAAGATAACGGGTGGAATCCTACGGCTCCCCGTACGTTTTATGACATTGACATTATGGAAATTGTGGAGGTTTACGACGCGCGCAAAAGCGTGAATAAAAATAACTTTTTGGAAACGGGCGCTGAGGCTTCAAGGGTAGGGACTTACAGCCATGTACGCGGTATTCGTGAATTATTTGAAGAGTCGACAATTACTCATCTCGGTATGATGTGGCGGTACCTTCAGCCTCGAGACATCCCTTATATGAACGAAACCAATGTGGATGGTAAAGTCGTCTCCTACGGGGAGGTTGAACCGGGTAACGTTGATAAACACGCATATCAGATCGTTCCTCAGATGTTCCAAAATCTTGAAAACGTAGAGAATGTCAAATACACAAAAATTGAAAATATCGGCGCCGTTACCTCCCGTGATGATTCTTTTGCCCTTTTGCAGGCTGCAACCCAGCCGGAATACCCATTCCGCAGCTGCTATCCTGCCTTTATTCTGGATTTCGGTGAGATTATGAACGGTTACATCCAGCTGGATGTTGACGCTCCCGCAGGCTGTATCCTCGACATTGCTTACGCTCACGTTTTAGACAATGGGAAAATATACTACAAAACTGGGCACCAGTACCGGAATAAACGGTATATCTGCAAAGAGGGCCGTCAAAAATGGGAAAGTTTTGAATTTGTAAACGCCCGTTATTTACAGGTGACAGTCCGTTTCCAGACTCCACCGGTCTTCCGTATTCAGGAATTTAAGCCGGTGAAGTTCTATCATTTCGGTATGCGCCGCACCGATTATCCCGTTACACATACCGCGGAGTTCCATTCTGGCAGCGACCTTCTCAATAAGCTTGTCAGGGCTTCTGATAACACGGCTCTTATGTGTGTTAATGACAAGCTGGTTGACAACAACTACCGCGAAAAAAATAACTGGAGCGGCGACGTCAGTACCGTGATTCTTCCGCTTTTATACATGCACGGAAACCTTGATATTTTCCGCCGTTATTTCCGTACCTTCTGTTACGAACAGAATCCGTGGGGCAACTTTAACATCATGGTACCGAATTCAGATGACTGGTCGTGGTTCGACCATTCCTTCAACCTTGTCATCCGGATGGAGGAATACTGCGCAATTTCAGGCGATACCTCTTTTGCGGAAGAACTTTACCCGCATGTACGCCGTTATCTGACTTTTCTTGAAAAATATGAAAATGAAGATGGAATTCTCGCCTATGTGCCTTATTGCTACTGGTTTGACTGGGCGAATTTAAACCGCAAGGATATTAATTCGACCCTGAGTTTGCTTTATCTGCGCGTACTGCTTGCGGCAAAGAAAATTGCAGAGTGGGCGGAAGAAAAGAAAGACCTTTCGATTATTACGGAAAAAATTGCAAAACTCCGCGTTTCCTGTGTAGAGTATTTCTGGAATGATGCTGAGGGCTGTATGATGGAATACCGTGAAAACGGTGTTTTGAGCAGCACTATTTGCGAACATGCAAACGCCATGGCGGTTCTGACCGGATGCCTCGATGCTGAAAAACAGGCGCGGATGATCGAACGGGTTTTCGGGCGCGGCCTTGCGCTTAATGACAATATGAGCGTCATCAAAGTTTCTCCGACATTCCAGTATTATGCAATGAAAGCGTTGGCGAAAGCTGGCAGGGAAGACCTGTTGCTTGAGTTCCTTGAAAAAAGGAGCGGTATTTTTGTGAATACCCTGGGGCTCGACACCATTCCGGAAGTTTGGGATATTGATGTCCGCACTCATGACAGCTTCGCGCAGGCAACTCCTCCGGAATCCAACATGATTTTGAGCGAAATTGCCGGGTTCAAGCCGTATGACGCCGGTTTCGGCAGGTTCATCCTGGAGCCCCGTTTCGACCTTGTAGAATCACTGGATGCTAAAATGCCTACAAACGTTGGGGAAATCGGTGTTTCCTGGAAACGGGAGACAGGGGATGAATGCACTGTTTCCGTTACGAAGCCGGAAGCGGCTAGCTGTGTTTTTTACCCGCCGCAAGGCTGGAAAATTGAAAGCATCCGGCAAAATGGCCAGGAAATCGGGGCAGCGGAGGAGATCGTTTCCGGAAATTCCGCCTGCATCCTTCTCAAAAAGAATTAACGTGTAAAAAGCATGCGTCACCGCATGCTTTTTTCTTGGTGGGAGAGGTTTGGTGCGAGGGTCAAAATAATATTTCGGCGATGTATTTGACGATGTTTTTTATCATGGGGAGTTCATATTGCCCTGTTTCTTTTGCATATAATAAAGATAGCAATTCGAAAGGAGCTGGGATTTTGAAGTACGTATGCAGGCATTTTTTTGTCGACTCCAATAGTTCGCAGGGGTATGTCAGCCTAATCTCTTCAAATACGGCGGGATTAGAGCACTTTGAACGCCTGACGGGTTATCCGCAGGAATTTGTAAACCGGTTGTATACGAGTTTGGACGAACTGGCCCAAAAGGAAGAAACGGAGTTACAAGTCATACATGATTGTATCAGCGGTGAAACGCAGGGAGCCCTCCTTCCTAAAAAAGGATACGGGTTTTGGAACATTCCCCTTTACCGGGCCGATATCCGCCATGTTTCAGGTTTGCTATGGGGTGAATATCTGGATGATATCCGGAAAAACCTGGGTTTTGCTTATGAGCGGTTCGGGGAAGCGCTTAAAATCCATGACGACTGGGAAAAGGTTTTTATTAACGCGACCGATTTTGAGGCGCTGAATGGGCTCACTGCCGAAACCGCCGTACGGTTGTTGGGTGACCGTTCGCTGGATAAAACCGGCTGTGAAGTTCACCGTTTTTTTGGCGCGGCGACAATCCGCGGCGCGTATGATTATATCCAGGACCTTACAAGCGATTTGAAAAAACGCTATTTTATTAAGGGAAGGCCGGGAACAGGTAAATCGACTTTCCTCAAAAAAATTGCCTCCTCGGCGCTAAAGCAGGGATTCGACGCCGAGATTTATCACTGCGCGTTTGATCCGAACAGCTGGGATATGGTTATTTTCCGCGAACTTGGTATCTGCTTGTTTGACAGTACCTCTCCCCATGAGTATTTCCCTAGCGGTCCAGATGATGAGGTTATAGATATTTACACAGGCTGTGTGAAACAGGGAACAGATGAAGAATACGCAGAACAGCTTATTGGACTTCAAAAAGGATATAAAAGCACAGTTGGACAGGCGACTTCATTCTTACAGCTTGTCAACCGGATTTACGATGATTTAATGCTGAGGATTCAAATGCAGCTTCCAGCAGAGAAACTGGATCAGGAATACGAACGGATTCTATCTCAGCTCTGAACAATAAAATAGGGGCGACATACAACAAAAAACAGGGCGTTGCGACTGCCCTGTTTTTTGTTGTTTACGGTAATTTGAGCCGGACCGTGCTCCCGGAAAGCCCGGGTTGAATTTGAAGCTGTACGGGGATCCGCTCCTTAAGCGCGTCTACATGAGAAATAATCCCTACCAGACGCCCGCTCTCTTTCAGAGAAAGGATACAGGAAACTGCTGCGTCCAACGCGTGTGTGTCCAGCGAACCAAAACCTTCGTCAATAAACAGGGTGTCAATCCGGATTCCACCGGAGTTTTCGGAAATAGCGTCGGATAGGCCGAGCGCCAGGCAAAGGGCGCATTCAAAGCTTTCGCCGCCGGACAGCGTGTTGACATGGCGGCTTTTGCCCGTATATGCGTCGAAGATATCCAAATCCAGCCCGGAGGCCCGCGTACCTTTTTCTTTTTCTGTCCTTCGAGTGAGGGTGTAGCGCGAGTTGGTCATCCGCTCAAGCCTTAGGTTTGCCTTGGCAACAACCTCGTCAAAATAGGCAGAAAGGACATAGCGTTCAAGTGCCAGGCGCTGGGGATTGTTTCCCCTGGAAATTTGATACAGCTCGTTGATGTTATTGTATTCTTTAGCAGTGCTCTCAAGTTCCATCAAAAGCCTTTTGAGCTGCAGCAGGGCGGCGCAAAGTGTTTCGCATTCACTGTGAAGCTGCAGCGCCTTGCCGTTAAACTCTTTAATTTCTTCCAGCAGCGTTTCTTTTCGCCGCCTGAGTTCCCCAATTGGGTACCGTTCTTTTCCCGCAAGTTCGCGTTTGAGTTCCCCCAGAATGTCCTTGTTTTGCGCGGTCTGCTGGCGATAGCGCGCCAGGTCTTCTTCTAAGGAACCAATCTGTGAAACAGAGGGTAATAGCTCGTAGAACCGTTCGATTGAAAGGCCGTTGATAGAGAGATTTTCTTTTAACGTTTTTTCAAGCTCTTCCGCTCGCTTTTTGTTCAGATCCAGGCGATTTGCTGAATCTGCAATGCGGGCCTGCCATTCTTTTAAGCGACTGACAGCTTTTTCCATGGCGGTTTGGGTTTCTTCTTTTTCTTTTCGCAGCAGGGCAATTTCATCTTCCGCATTTTTTTGCATTGCCAGCAACTGTGCAGCGGGAAGCCTGTCCTGGAGCTGTGCCTCAAGCTTTTTCGCTTCATTTTCAGTGAGCAAAAGCTCTGCTTGAATTTTTACCACTTCCTGCCGGAGCTGGCTGGCCCTTTCCTCAAGAGCGGAAACGTCTTGTGGCAGATGGATGCCTGAAGCCTGTTTTTTTGCCCTTTGCTCCATTTGCTGGAGTTCACTCTGAAGCTGTGACAAAGAATCTGAGAAACGTGAAACCGTTTCTTCTAACCAAGCAGTATCTTCGTTTTGAAGACATTCATCAACTGATTTTTGGGGCAGGAGGGCGGCACAGGAAAGAAATTTTTCAGCGGATGCACGGTAAATGGAATTGTACCGTTCCAAGGCCGCGTCATATCCTGCTTTTAGTTCGTCCAACTGCTCTGATGTAACGGAATCCTGTTCAGGTTTGGCCGGAGCCGGATGTTCTACAGAGCCGCAGACCGGGCAGGGAAAACTGTCCTTCAGCTGTCCGGCCAGGTATGCTGCCTGTGCGTTTAAAAAGAGGGTAAACCCTTTTGCGTACCGTTCTTTTTGATGCAGGTATTCTCTTTCCGCACTTTTAAACGAACGAACGATCGTTAAAAAAACCTTGAGACGGCTGAGCTGTTCTGCCGCTTCATTTACGGCTTCGCTTTTTTCAAGACAACGTCCCCAGTCCGTCAGCACCGCTTCCTGGTCTTTCAGGTCTTTAATCTTTGCTAAAAGGGTGGTTTCTTGTTTTTCCCTGTCTTCTAACTGAACCGCCAGCAGGGTTTGCTGCCTGTAAAATTCGGCCATTTTTTGATATTCCGGGAGGCGGAGCATGGCGGCTTCAGCTTCTAACTGTTTTTGCGCAGTAAGTTGCTGAGATTGCTCCAACTGTTTTACTTCTTTTAAAAGACGGTTTAATTGCTCGCTTTCTTCTTTGCAGAGCTGCTGAAAATCTTTTCTGCGGTCATCCAGGCTTTTAAGTTCACGTACCTGTCGAAGTTTTTTTAACAGCTCCTGCTTTTGAAGCATTTTGTTTTTCTGGCCTTTTAAAATACCAGAGGTCCGCAATTCGCGTTCAAGCCGGTCAAATTTTGCGTTCCACTCTTCAAAAAGCTCCAGGTTGAGCGTGGCGGCTTCCTTTTGTTTTTCTGCCAGTTGTTCCTGTAAAGCTGTGTACTCGGCTTTTTTCTCATGAAACCGTTTTTCCATCTGTTCGGCAATTACCTGATAGTCGCCGCTTTCCTCACCGGCTGCAAAAACGTTGGATATTTCCTTTACAGCGATGGATTGAACAGCTGAACGGCATTCAATTGAAACTTCCCGATATTTTTGCTCTAGTTTACGCGACTCAGCTTGAAGCCGGAGGGTAAAATTATTGTAGAGGTCAGTTGAAAAAAGTCTGCGGAAAATTTCCTGTTTTTCCCCGCTGTCTGCGTTGAGCAGTTTGCGGAATTCGCCCTGCGGAAGCATCACTATTTTCTTGAACTGTTCCCGCGTGAGTTTGAGAATATCGTGTATTTTTTTGTTGACTTCATTTATCCCGGTTATTACCGCGCCGTCAGGAAGGGTTAATTCGGCATATGCGGGGCGGGAGGATTCTGCTCCTCTCCGGGTAATGTAACGCTGTATGGGCTTCCGGAGCACTTGATAAACCGCCTGCCCGGAACGGAAAGAAAAGCTGACGGAGCACTCATCCCCAGGTTCGGCGTAATCGCTTTTAAACTGGTCGGAATTGCGGAGCTCACCGCTCGCTTCACCGTAAAGGGCAAAGGTAATCGCGTCAAATATGGTTGTTTTCCCGCTCCCGGTAGGACCCGAAATCATAAAAAGGCTTTCCGCTGCAAGTTTTGTAAAGTCAATATGCTGTTCTTGATGAAACGGGCCAAACGCCTTTAGCGTCAATTCTATTGGAATCATTGCGGCGTTACCTCCTGTTTTCTTCTTCCGATACCTCACGAAAAACCAATTCAGCCAAGGCCTGTTTTGCAGGGCTCAAAATTTCGCCGGTTATTTCCCGGTAAAAGTCCCCAAAAATTTCATCCGGTGTTTGGTGATGGAGCATTTCTACACTTTTTCCCTGTATAGCAGCTACGGCGGTACGATTTACGTATTTTAATCCCAGCGCGTTTGGGTAGACGCTTCGCAGCCGGGTCATTGCCTCCAGTTCAGGTTCACTCTGCGTGAGTTCGGCAAAAATGTAATCGTCCGTACCGTCAAAACTGTTCCTACCTGTATTTAGGATATCGTCAAAGCTTCCGCGTATGATCCGTAGGTCGCGCAGAGGCTTAATTTGGCGTTCAGAAATATGGATATCACCCGGGGCACAGCTTTCGATACACAAAATTTTTTTGCTTTGGTTTGCCTCGTCCACTGAGTATTTAAGGAGGGAGCCGGAATAGCGCGCAGTTTGAAGCCCGGCGGTTTGTGGAGCATGCAGATGCCCGAGTGCAACATAATCAAATTCTTTGAAATATCTGGTACAAATAAAATCGCTTCCGCCGACTGAAAGCTCGGAGGAGAGTACCGCTTCACTTTCCGTTTTTTCGGCCGCTGCGAGAAACCCGTGGGTAACAAGGATATTCCGTTCAGCCCTGTCAAGTGTTTTTACAGTCTCTCTTAAAAGGGTATTATAGGCTTCTTCCGGCGTTCTGAGTATGGTTCCCGGAAAAAATGGGCGTATATCAGCTGGCTGGAAATAGGGAAGCAGATAAAAGTTTACAGGTCCGGCGCTGTCAGATAAAATTACTTTTTGGATTTCCTTCTGTAAGGAACCGACTAAAAACAGCCCCTGTTTTTGGAGAAGCTTTCCTCCAAAGGAAAGCCTCTGCCGGCTGTCATGGTTTCCGGCAATTGCCAAAACCGGAATTCTCAGCCCGGCGGTAATTTCAGTAAGGATGTTGTCCACAAGCTCGACCGCTTCGCCGCTCGGCACGCTGCGGTCATAGAGGTCGCCCGCAACAATCAAAACGTCTGCTTTTTCCTCGGCAAGCAAAAGGGCAAGCTGTTCCAGGTAATACCGCTGGTCCTCCAGTAAATTGTGTTCCGCAACTGTTTTCCCAATATGCCAGTCTGCCGTGTGGATGATCTTCAAACAAACCGCCCGCCTTTCTCAACATTTATTCTACCGGGAAACGCTGTTTTTGTCAAAATAACTAACGGCTCTCTACTTGTGAAAAGAGGGGGATTATGGTATACTTTCTAAGTTATCTTGTTACGGAAATGATAAGGAGGACGTCCCATGAGCAGGAATTACGAAAGCCCGTTCAGTACACGGTACGCAAGCCCTGAAATGCAGGAGCTTTTTTCGGCCGATTTTAAATTCAAAACTTGGCGCAGACTGTGGATTTCTTTGGCAAAGGCGGAGCAGAAATGCGGCCTTCCCATCACAGATGCGCAGATCAGGCAGCTTGAAGAGCATGCAGAGGATATTAACTACGATGTGGCTGCAGCCCGCGAAAAAGAGGTGCGGCACGATGTTATGGCGCACGTTTACGCTTACGGCGTCCAGTGCCCTGACGCGAAGGGGATTATCCATTTAGGCGCTACCTCCTGCTACGTCGGCGATAATACTGACGTTATTATTATGCGGGAGGCGCTTAAGGTCGTTCGCCGGAAGCTTGTCAACGTTATGGCAAATCTTGCTTCCTTTGCCATGGAGTACCGCTCTATGCCCGCTCTTGCCTATACCCATCTCCAGCCGGCACAGCTCACCACGGTGGGGAAACGCGCAACCTTATGGCTTAACGAGCTTTTAATGGATTACGAAGAAATCGAATACCGAATTGCATCGTTGAAACTGCTCGGCTCAAAGGGGACAACCGGCACCCAAGCGAGTTTTGTCGAACTCTTTGAAGGAGACAGCAAAAAGATTAAGGCGGTGGAAGATGCAATTGCAAAAGACATGGGCTTTGACAGCGTTGTTCCGGTTTCCGGGCAGACCTATTCCCGTAAAGTAGACGCGCAGGTTCTTTCCACTTTGGGCGGAATTGCACAGTCCGCCAGTAAATTTGCAACCGACCTGCGTTTACTCCAGAATTTCAAAGAAATGGAAGAGCCGTTTGAAGCACATCAGATCGGTTCCTCGGCAATGCCGTACAAACGCAATCCAATGCGGAGTGAGCGGATTACAGCCCTGGCGCGTTATGTGATCATTGATACCCTGAATCCGGCTTTTACCTCCGCTACCCAGTGGTTTGAGCGAACCCTTGATGACAGCGCCAACAAACGTATTTCAATTGCGGAAGGATTCCTGGCAATTGACTCGATCTTGAACATCATGCTCAACGTCACCAAAGGGCTTGTGGTTTACCCAAAGGTAGTCGAACAGCGGGTAATGAAAGAACTGCCTTTTATGGCCACGGAAAACATCATGATGTCGGCCGTTAAAAAGGGCGGGGACCGCCAGGAGCTGCATGAAAAGCTCCGCACCCATTCCATTGCCGCTGCAAAAGTGGTGAAGGAAGAGGGGAGAGAAAACGATCTGATTGACCGTATCTGCGCGGACGAATCGTTTAAACTTACCCGTGCAGAAATTGATGGTATTCTTAAGCCGATTAATTTTGTAGGGCGTTCAGTAGAACAGGTTGAAGAGTATATTTCCACCTGCATCCAGCCTGTTTTGGAAGAAAACAAGTCAATTTTAGGTGAAAGTGCTGAATTGTCTGTTTAATATTGACTTTATTTTTGATATATTATATAATACTTTGTGATGTTGCGTGTATTTTACACGTATTATGAAAAAACATTGGAGGAGTAGTCCATGAAACGAACGCCAAAACCAGTGTTTTTTATAGTTGCAGTTTTGACCCTGCTGTTTACATACCTTGCCTTTTTTGGCATCAACACAACATACGGCGACCTCAAAACTGTAATTGTAAAAGGCGCGGAGGATATCCGGCTGGGTATTGATATCCGCGGCGGTGTCGACGTTACCTTTACCCCCGCGACCAACGCGAAGGACAGCGTAACCGCAGACCAGCTTGCCGCCGCTCAGGCTGTTATTGAACAGCGTATGATTTCTGGAAATATTACTGACTATGAGATTTATTCTGACACCACCAATAAACGGATTATTGTCCGTTTCCCGTGGAAGTCGGATGAAACCAACTTTGACCCTGAAGCGGCGATTGAGGAACTTGGTGCAACCGCCATGCTTACATTCCGCGAAGGGTATGAGACAGATGAGCAGGGCCTTCCAAGCGGCGTGACGGAGGAGAATATCATTCTCACCGGCAGTGACGTTAAATCGGCCAAAGCGGTTGTCGATACCGAGAAAAACGAGCCGGTTGTACAGCTGACGCTCAACGACTCCGGCGTGGAAAAGTTTGGCGAAGCGACAACCCGTCTTTCCAAGGAGAGCCCCCAGGGCTACATCTCCATTTGGATGGATGACGACATGATTTCTAACGCGCAGGTTAAAGCGGCACTGACGGATGGCACCGCTATTATCTCCGGTGGCTTTACCTCGGAATCTGCCCAGGCGCTTGCAAATAAAATTGAGGCCGGCGCCCTTCCGTTTAAACTTGAAACCTCGAATTTCAGCACCATCAGCCCGTCCCTTGGACAAGGTGCTTTGGAAGCGATGATCATTGCAGGTATTATTGCTTTTATCCTGGTCTCGATTTTTATGATTGTTGTCTACCGCTTGCCGGGTATCATTGCAGTCATAGCGTTGGCGGGGCAGATGGCGGGCTCCATTGCGGCCGTATCTGGTTTTTTCCCTTTCTTCTCCAGTTTTACTCTGACCCTTCCGGGTATTGCCGGTATCATCCTTTCACTTGGTATGGGTGTCGATGCAAACGTCATCTCTGCTGAGCGTATTAAAGAGGAAATCAGGAACGGAAAATCAATTGACGGAGCGCTCAATGCTGGTTATGAACGTGCCTTCAGCGCAATTTTTGACGGCAATATTACCATGGTAATTGTCGCTATTGTCCTGATGGGGGCATTTGGCCCTCCGGCAAGCCTGTTCTCTCAGGTTCTTTCACCAATCTTTTTTATGTTCGGTCCGGTTGCCGCAGGTACAATTTATTCCTTCGGTTATACCCTGCTGGTAGGCGTTATCTTTAACTTTATCTTTGGCGTAACCTGTTCAAGGCTGATGCTGAAGTCCATTTCGCGGTTTAAATTCTTTAGAAAGCCGCGTTATTACGGAGGTGATAAAGTTGAAAACGTCTAAAGTTTATGATATTATCGGCAAACGTAAAATCTTCTTTATTATTTCTTCAGCGTTGCTTATATTGACAGTTATTGCCTCGTTTGTTTTTGGCGTAAAGCTTGATATCGAGTTTGTCGGTGGTTCTATGGCAACTTATTCCTATACCGGGGATATTGACGTGGACCATGCGAAAGCGGTTACAGAGGAAACGCTTGGAATGCAGGTGAGCATCCAGCAGTCCCAGGATATCGCGACCGGTAAAGAAAACCTGGTTATTTCAGTTAATGGCACTGAAAGCCTGACAAAAGATGAACAGGCTGCTATGACTGATGCTCTGACAAAAGAGTTTTCTGCAAATGAGTTTAATTTGGAGCAGATCAATAATGTTGACCCTGTCATCGGGCGTGAATTCCTTTTAAAATCCCTTTTGGCTGTAGGGGTTGCCGGGCTTCTGATGATTATTTACATTGCTTTCCGTTTCCGGAAAATTGGCGGTTGGTCTGCAGGGGTTATGGCAGTTTTAGCTTTGCTCCATGATGCGGTTGTTATTTACGCGGTTTTTGTAATTTTCCAAATCCCGCTCAATAACAACTTCATTGCGGCGGTTTTAACAATTCTTGGCTATTCCATCAACGCAACAATTGTTGTCTATGACCGCGTTCGTGAAAACCAGAGGTTGATGGGCAGCAAGGTTCCGGTGGCGGAACTGGTCAATACCAGTGTCAATCAGTCGCTTTCCCGTTCTATTAATACTACAGTTGCAACCATTATTGCGCTGGTTGCTGCCTGTGTATTGGCTTTGATTTTTAATGTTAATACAATTCTGACGTTTGCTTTCCCGCTGATCATCGGCATGATTTCGGGCGTTTATTCTTCGTTGTGTATCTCCAGCTCTCTTTGGGTGGTCTGGCAGGAGCACAAAAAGAAAAAGAACAGCTACGCCAACCGCGTTGCAAAGAAAAAAGCGTAATTTTTTCAAAAGCCGCTTCTGGAGAGAAGCGGCTTTTTATCCTTTGAAGGGGGGAACCGACATGGTTCTTGGTGTTTCAACAGCCTGCATGTATCCTAAAAATTTGGAACTGGTTATCCAGCAGTATGGTGAGGCCGGTATCCGGGACATCGAGATATTTGTCAATACTTTCAGCGAGCTGTCGCCGGAGTTTATTAGGCAGATGGAGGAGCAGCTGCGGCAATACAGGATGAATGTCCACGCGTTTCACCCTTTTACTTCCGGCATGGAACCGCTGATGATTTTCTCTGAGTATGAACGCCGTTTTGACGATATGTTGGATCTTTACCGCCGTTACTTTGAAATTATGCAGCGGTTTGGCGCCAAAATCTTTGTTTTTCACGGAGATCATAAAATGAGTGCGGTCAGTGCCGCTTTTTATGCGGAAAGGTATTTCCGCCTACGTGAAGCGGCCCTCCCGTACGGAGTTATTTTTGCACAGGAGAATATATCCCGCTGTAAATCCGGTATACTTCCTTTTCTCAAGGAATTGACAGAACTTTTAAAGGATGACATCTCCTTCGTCTTTGACATTAAGCAGGCCTTGCGTTCCGGGTATTCTCCAATGGAGGTGTTAAATGTGATGGGGAAACAGGTGGTTCATGTTCATGCGAACGACCATACGCCGAAACAGGACTGCCTGCTGCCTGGGGAAGGGAACTATGATTACAGAGGAATGTTTGACTTTTTTTCTGAAAATGAGATCTTGCCATCCGTTGTAATTGAGGTCTACAGAAATAATTTTAAATGTGAAAATCAATTAGTAAAATCGCTGAATTTTTTAAATTTAATTTATTCAAAATAACAATATGCAACTTTTTTGTGTGAAAAATTAGTTGTATATACTCAAAATTACTCTATATATAAATTGTTTTGTCCGGCTGTGTCAATATCTGCGAAATTTTAACCTTTTCTTTTATAATTTAATATAGTAAAATAATCCTGGTAACACAATCCTATAGAAATTGACGGTGATATGCTATGAACGAGACTGCGAGTGACGATCAAAGCTTGACGCAGTGCCACATATTGGAAGAAGAACTCTGCACAGAAGAATTGAATAATGAATTATGGTTTGGAATATCGGTCATAGTAGATAATGAAATTGTATGTACATATCATTCTTTATCTCGACGGCGCGATCTTGTTGAACTGCTGATTGCTGACATTAACAGTGGTGCTGTTAGCTTACGTCAGCTGGAATTTATTATGGACGACTGGATTAGAAGCTTGTAAATTCTTTCTTATCTTGGTATAATAAGGGCAAAATAAATACGGGTGTTTGGCTAGTGCCACAGGCGTTTTTAACCGGAGCACTCGTTGTTTTATGAAATGAGGGGGAACTCCCGGAAATGAAGTGTCCTTTTTGTTCTTATACTGAAAGTAAGGTAATTGATTCGCGTCCATCTGATGATGGCGATAGGATTCGCAGAAGGCGGGAGTGCCTTTCCTGCGGCAACAGGTTCACAACCTATGAAGCGATTGAGACAACGCCGCTTATGGTTATCAAACGGGACCAGTCCAGGCAGCCTTTCAACAAAGAAAAGCTTTTAAACGGTTTGATGCGCGCTTGTGAAAAACGGCCGGTTTCTTATGAGACCCTTGAACGCCTGGTCGATCAGATTGAACATACTCTGACCAATTCCTTTGTAAAAGAGGTCAGTTCCCAGGAAATTGGGGAACTGACCCTGCAAAAGCTGAAAGATATTGACTTGGTGGCCTACGTGCGCTTTGCTTCAGTTTACCGTGATTTCGGTGATCTTGATTCTTTTATGAGCGAGCTAAAAAAATTACAGGAATCATAATTATAATACGTTCTGAATTACTGGAAGCTGGGTCATCCAAATGTGTTCCATGATATTTAAAGCTTGATCCAGCTCAGAACAAAATTCCGATAAGTCGTCGTGTTCAATCAAAGAGGGAAGCTTTGCCATGACGTCTGTGAGCGTGTCTACTTCTGTGTGATGTATGAAAATAATGAGCGCTTGCTCCTCTTTTTCCCAGTAAGCCGTCGCTTGTTCCGCAAGTTTGGCGGCTTTTT
This sequence comes from Oscillospiraceae bacterium, assembly GCA_902766785.1. Taxonomy (GTDB): domain Bacteria; phylum Bacillota; class Clostridia; order Oscillospirales; family Ruminococcaceae; genus Metaruminococcus_A. Next base: position 14,362 of record CACXEO010000002.1, read on the forward strand.
CTTTTTCGCCAGTTTCGGCGGAAATTTTTGCTTCCGTAATCATACCGCTCATAGTTTCTCTTACTTGATAAGTGTGGTAAACGCTGATTCCGCTGGTGACTAAAACCAGCAGGCTGATACAGATAATTGCAATTTTTCTAGCCATTTTGTTTCTCCGTTTTCTGCTTAGGCACAATATAATATTGGGCGTTAACATCAGCAGTCATCAAAAAGATATCGCTGATTTGATAATGGTTCTCCTCCAAGGTCTTATTCAGCCATCCTCTTCCCAAATTGCAAGTCTTCAGCGCCTCTTTTATGACTTTGCCGTCGCTGATGACAATGCTCGGGATCACTGGATCGCTGCCTTTCAGGGAGAGCATTTTGGGCGTAACCGTTTGTGCGTCGTACTTGAGCATGACGCTTACTTTTCCAGTTGTTTCAACGATTGCGTAAAGGACGTCCTGCAGGTCGAAAATACTGTTGGAACGCAGAGATTCCATTAAATCATCGTTGGTGAAGCGCAGCTTTTTCATTGTTTTTTGGTTGATAATTCCATTATCGATGATCACCATGGGCTTGCCGGATAAAACCTGACTGAACCGCTTGCTTTTCAGGGCGCTGGAGGACATGAGATATTCAAAAACCACTAGTGTTAGAATGGGAACAGCGCTCAAAACCATTGGCAAATTCGGGTCTTCAATCGGAATTGACGCGATATTTGAAACCAGTATGGTCGTCACCAGTTCAGAAGGCTGTAGTTCTCCAAGCTGACGTTTTCCCATTAGCCGCATGGCTATGATAATCAGAATATAAAGTAAAATTGCGCGGAACATTACTATAAACATATAATCACCACGATTAGTATGAATCAGGGTGATTTTTTTATTACACAAAATTAAGTTTTCTTTTTACACAAAACTCTAAATGGCACTAAATGCTAGAGATTTTCTACGGAGATTTTTCATCCTTTCGTATTTGAATTTGGAAACGGGCAATAATGGTTTTAGATCAATTTGAAAAGAGGGATGACATGCAGCAAGAAAAACTTGGGACATCGCTGCGGGATAATCTTGTCACCATCCGAAGCATGTGCGGAAATTCGGCGGATGTTATGATTCGTGAACTTGAACTGCACGGCCAAAAAATTGCATTGATTTCCTGTTCTGCAATGATTAATGACCTCAACGCGTACCAGCTGGTGGTTTCGCCGCTTACCCGGCTGAGCGAAGAAGAGACGCGTACTCCGGAACAGATCTTCGATTTTATTCATACCCAGTCGATGCTTTCAATGGAATTGACAGACGTTTTTGAACTTGAGCTCGTCTTTGTTTATATTATGTCTGGTTTTCTGGTGGTTTTAATAGACGGTATTCCGAAGGCAGTAGCGCTCGGCCTTCAGGGATTTAAGTACCGCAGCGTGTCGGAGCCGTTAAGCGACGTGAATCAGCACGGTTCGCAGGAAGCATTTACCGAAGTTGCAGTGGTAAACGGCTCCATGCTCCGCCGGCGGATGAAGACACCGAGCCTGCGTTTAGAGCAGCTGCGAATTGGGAAAAAGAGCAATACCATTGTTTTTGTCGCTTACCTGTCAGACCGGGCCGACCCGCGGTTGGTTCGGGATATTAAGCGGAGGCTCAGTGAGGTTGAAAATGACGTTATCCTGGCGGCGGCTTATCTCCGTCCGTTTCTGGAAAGTGGGAAGAAAACAATTTTCAGTACAGTATCAACCACGGAGAGGCCGGATACCCTTTGTGCCAAAATTTCAGAGGGAAGAGTGGGCATTCTGGTGGACGGAACTCCGTTTGCTCTTGTAACCCCCACACTTTTTATCGAAAATTTTCAAAATCTCGACGACTACTGTACAAAACCGTATTTTGCAACCTTTATTCGGATTGTAAAGTATCTGGCGTTTTTTATTGCAGTATTCCTGCCGGGGGTGTATATTGCCTTTATCAATTTTACGCCGGAAATCATACCATCCTCGTTGTTATACAACATAACGGCCAATCAATCTATCATGCCGTTTTCCGTTATGATTGAAGCAATAATCATCAACTTTATTTATGAAATCATGAGAGAAGCCGGGATCAGAATGCCTCAGTCGGTAGGACACGCAGTGAGTATTGTCGGCTCGCTGGTAGTAGGTCAGGCGGCGGTATCTGCAGGGCTGATCAGCGCCCCAATGATTATGATGGTCGCGCTTACGGCAATTAGCTCCTATGTCATTCCCTCAATCTATGAGGCGTGTTCATTTTTGCGGCTGCTCTTCATTTTACTGGGTGGTTTTTTCGGTTTGCTGGGAATTGCGGTTGGTTCTATATTTGTCTTAGTGAATATCACATCTCTTAACAGCTTCGGAATCCCTTATCTTGCTACTATCAGCCCCTTTAGCTTAAAAGCCATGAGAGACGTTATTTACAGGGCCAACTGGACAAAGCTTCAGAAACGCGCAGCGAAGGTTCAAAATCTCGATGGGGCCCATGTTAACGAAAGGGATGCGGATGAATAGAATAACGATTGCTCCGTATCAGCTTTTTTGTGTCTTCTTCCTCGGGAGGGCGCTTACCTCTATGCTTTACTCACCAACCATGGTGGGTGCTGTTAACCCAACCGGAAGCATAATTGGAATGCTTATTGGCGCCTGTGTTCAGTTGGCGCTGCTGATTCCAATGTTTTTGCTTCTCAAAAATAACGACGGGGAAGAATTTCACAATATCCTGCTGAAAAGCACGGGGAAAAGTGGATTTGTCATTGCTGTGTTATATCTAATCTACTACATGATGGTGGCAGTTGCGGTTGCATGTGAAATGTCTTACTTTATGGCAAATTTCACACGGGATTACGATATGATTTTTTACCTCCTTGTCATATCAGGCGTAGCTCTTTATGTTGCGAAATACGGACTGCAAACCATAGTTAGAGTCGGCTTTGTTTTATTTATTATTCTGGTTTTATCAATTGTCGTCATAGGGTTGGCGGGAGTCAGCCATATGAATATTTATAATTTAAAACCGCTTACAGACAATTGCTGGAATGAAATTTTTGACGGATTTTTCCGCTATTCTTCTGCGAATATGGAAATGATGTTGCTTCCGGTTTTAGCGCCGTTTGTAAAAACATGTGTCAGAGGAACCCGCAAGGCGGCCATTCTGGCGGTCGGTGTCACAACCCTATTTTCAACTTATATCATGTTTTTTTCCGCAACCGTGCTGGGACAGTATATGGAAAAGGTTGCGTATCCTTATTTTATGACGCTTGCCAGTATTAACCTGTTTGGTATGCGCCGGATGGATGTTCTTCAAATTTACCTATGGCTTGCAATTGCGGTTGTCAAGGTTGCCCTATTCTTTTTTGTAGCGGTTCATATTGGAAAAAGCATGGCTCCGTCTGGCAGGCGAAAGCCAGTCTTTTGGATACTGGCCGTTGTTATGTTGGGAACAGCTTTGGCGATAGGATGCAGCCTGCACTATTTTTCTGCGCTGAGTCTTATTGTCCGCAACGTATGGGTTTTGGGATTCTTGATTGCATTTATTCCAGCAGTTATTCTTATTTGCGGAGCGGTAAAAAGGAGGAAAAAAGATGCGCAATAAGAGTAAGACCACCGCGCTTTTTTTAGCGCTAATATTGGTTTTGTTTAGCTTTACCGGCTGTGCGCAGGCTAATACTATTAACCGAAAGGCAATTGTTCATGCAATAGGCCTTGACTGGGAAGACGGAAAATATGTGGCAACTCTTGAATACTTTACGCCCAAAGGCGGGGGAGAACAGCCGATCGATTTGACAAACTCCAATTCTGATATTGTCAAAGGCGAGGGAATAACCATTGGCAACGCAATTGACAGCGCGACCTATCCCGAAGGGAAAATACCTTTTTATGCACAGAGCAGCGTAATGGTAATCGGCCGGGAGCTTGCGGAAACCGGTATGGATAAAGTGGTGGATTTTATCAACTTTGATATTGATTTCCAGGTTAATACAGAGGTATTTATTGCAGATGGAAAAGCTTCTGAAATCATCAGCGGGGACGTGGATCTGGGTGTGCTTCCAGGAGAGACCATTGAACGGATTCACGAAGTATATACCACAAAAGGAATGATGTTGGACGTTGAATATTACCAGTTTGTAAATTATTTTTATAACTCTTTCCTGGCGGCGGGGATTCCACTGATTGATGCTTCTGTCAAAAATGAAGACGGGCAGAAAAAAGACGGTTCGTCATCCGAGAAGGAAGCAGAGCCTCAAAAAACGCTGGAATACCTTGGTACACAGGTTGTAAAGGGCAAGAAAGCCACTGGACAGCTGAGCCTGGATCAGACTAGGGGCGTGCTGTTTTTAAGCGACGCAGTGGATTCCACCAATGTGGATACCGTTTTGCCAAATGGGGAACCTTTGGCAGTCAATATCGTTTTAAGTGAAACGATTGTAAAACCGGTGTACAATGGGTCGGACGATATTATATTTAATATTCGGATCAACAACGTCATCAACCTGAGAGAATACCGCCCTCAGTCCTTACAGTTTAAAAATAAGGAAGAGCTTAAAAAAATTGGCGACGCCGTTTCCAAAGTGATCAGGCAGGAATGCGAATCCGCTTGGAATGCATTGATGAACGAACAGCAGGCGGACATTCTGGGATACGGCAACCGGCTTCGGAGCGCATACCCCGGGTTAACGGACTGGCTTGAAAAAAACTGGGAAAACCATCTTCCTGACGTAAAGTACGATTTGACAATCGACAATCGTTTTGAATAAATATGGGTTGAAAAAAGCGGGGAGAACTGCAGTTCTTCCCGCTTTTTATGTTATACCGTTTCTTTTGCTTTTTTTTCCAAAGCCTTTTCGTATGCTTTGGTATAGACTGTAATCAAATAATTTGCTAGGTTTTCACATCCTGCCTGGTTGACAGAATCCCGAACGCTTTGCCGGAACCGTTCCTTTTCTTCCGGCGTTTGATTTTTCATCATAATCAGGTAGTTGTACATTTCAGCATCATCGTGGTAAATATAACCGTTAATTCCGTTTTTAACCTGCCCTTCGTTTAGGGGGTCGTAGCGGTGAAGAACGGGCAGCCCGGTTGCCATGGCCTCCAGCATTGAAATAGAGTTTGTGTCGGAAAGGGAAGCGGTGATATAAAGGTCGCAGGATGCATAATAGGGAGGAAGTTCTTCATGGTCTACCTTGCCGGTAAAAATAACCATATCCTGAATTCCCAGCTCAACAGCAAGTTTTTTGAGTTCTTCTTCAGAAGGCCCTCCGCCAATAATCAGCAGTTTCATATCATCTGCTGGCTTTACCCTCTTAGCCCAGTATTTAAAGAGGACATCCACGCTTTTTTCGCGGCCGAGCCGACCGCAGAAGCAAACCAGCATTGTATTTTCCGAAATACCGTATTTCCCGCGGAAAGCGTTTTTCTTTGCCTCGTCAATATTGTGCGGCAAGAAGATATCGAGCTCGACCGGATTAGGAATAACATTAACGTCTTTATAAACGCCGCAGCTGTGGAAATACTCTTCTACTTTTTTAGACGGTCCAGTCAGGGCGTTTGCATTGTTGGCAAGAAAGCGGGCATATTTCCGGCTTGTCTTTTTTACAATCGGAATAAACGGCCGGGGAGCGACGTAGTAGAGATAATCGTCGTACATTGTATGCAAGGTATAGACAAGCGGAACTTTTAGAATTTTTGCAATCATTGCGCCTGAAAATCCTACGCCGAATTCGTTGTGGATATGGATGATGTCCGGATTAAAACGTTTAACCAGCTTTAAGCGGGTTGAACTGACCGGGGTAGCAAGCCCGTAATCGTAAAAGCGTTTGAAGCTGGTTGCCGGGCAATGCAAAATCCCATCCCTCACATAATGCCGTTTGGCGTTGGTATCGGCTGTGACAATCAGTACGTCATGTCCCAGCTTTTCCAGTCCTTCTTTTAAAACTTTAACGTGGGTGACCACGCCGTTGATATATGGCAGATAGGTTTCAGTAAATAAAGCAACCTTCATTTATAAGCCCCTCCGTTTTTATTATTCAGTCATATTTTGTCTGTTTTGCTTTTAACTATTATACCATCCTCTTAAGAAAAAGTAAAAGGCTGCTTTTTTGTTGGACCAGATTTTATAAAAGGGCAAAATATCCTGAATTTTGTTGAACGGGTTTTGTCTTTCGTGTATAATAAAACTGTTAGTTATAATTTTGTAACAGGAAATAAAAATCTATAAAATGTGTTAAGTGAAAAGGGTTGTCATAGCAGAATTGTTCTGCGTTTGACAGGACGGAGGTACAAATGGCCACATATTCTGTTACGCTTCAAAAATTAATCAAAGACCTGGGGTTGGAGCCGGTTTATCTCCCGGAGGACGAATCCAATCTCTTTATCAGATCTGCAGATGTAAACCGTCCGGGGCTGCATCTTTCAGGCTTTGTAGAATATTTTGAGCCTTCACGGATTCAGATTACCGGAAAAATGGAGTTTGCCTATCTGGAATCACTCGACCCGCAGACCAGGAAAGAACGGATCTATTCTCTTTTTTCCAAAAAAATACCGGCGCTTGTTGTCACCAGGGGGCTGCCAATTTTTCCGGAAATGGTTGATGCGGCTAAAGAAAACCGCGTCCCCCTGCTTCGTACTGGGGATTCTACTTCCAGCTTTATGTCAAGCCTGATTTCTATTTTGAATGTAGAACTTGCCCCGCGTATTACCCGCCACGGCGTTTTGGTGGAGGTGTACGGTGAGGGGATGCTCTTATTGGGTGAAAGCGGCGTTGGCAAAAGCGAAACGGCAGTGGAGCTTGTCAAACGGGGGCATCGCTTGATTGCGGACGATGCGGTAGAGATTAGAAAGGTTTCAAACCGCACACTGGTCGGAACCTCTCCGGAAAACATCCGCCACTTTTTGGAAATGCGCGGGGTTGGAATTATTAATGCCCGGCGTTTATTCGGTATGGGTGCGGTTAAAATAACCGAGAAGATTGACCTGATTGTTTCTTTGGAAATTTGGGACCCCACCAAAACTTATGACCGAATGGGGATGGAAAACGAATATATGAATATTCTTGGTATTGACATTCCTTCTATCACTATCCCGGTAAAACCAGGGCGCAACCTTGCCATTATCCTGGAGGTTGCGGCTATGAACAACCGTCAGAAAAAGATGGGTTACAATGCGGCGCAGGAGCTTCTCCAGCGCCTTGGTATGGAAGCCGATGCCGCGAACGTTGACACAAAAAACTGGGACTTCTATTAAGCGCCTTTTCGCCATAAATATAGAGCGTCCTTTAAAATGGAAGGGAACAGATGTACCAAATTATTGCCGATACACACTGCCACACAGTGGCTTCTACCCACGCATATTCAACGGTGGATGAAAACGCGGCCTATGCCGGTGAAATAGGCCTTAAAATCCTGGCTTTGACCGACCATGGGCCGGCCCTGTCTGACGCTCCTCATCGCTGGCATTTCTACAACTTAGGCGTATTGCCGCGCAAGATTAACGGCGTGGTGATCCTTAGAGGGGCTGAGGCAAATATTATTGATTATGACGGAAATTTAGACATGGACCAGGTTTGTTACAAGCGCCTTGAATGGATTAATGTATCGTTTCACCGGGAGAGCTGCAAGCCCGGCACTGTGGAAGAGCACACAAGGGCCTATCTGGCTGTTGCTCAAAACCCATACGTCGATGTAATCGCTCACAGCGGAACTGAGAGTTTCCGCTATGATTACGAGGCCGGCGTCAAGGCGTTTAAAGAATACGGCAAGCTGGTTGAGATTAATGAAGGCTCCCAGCGCGTCAGGACCGATTCTTTGAAAAACTGCGTGGAGATCGCAAAGCTCTGCAAAAAATATGAAGTGCCGGTTGTTGTCAGCAGCGACGCACACTATAAAACTTCTCTAGGCGCTTACACGGCGTCTTTAAGGATGCTGGAAGAGATCGATTTTCCGGAAAACCTGATTTTAAATGCAGATATAGCCCGCTTCTGCGCATATTTAAAGGAAAAAAGAGGGCTTGAACTATCGTTCTAATGGAGGAATACATGGATTGCTTGGATTTGCTGGATCGGTTTCTCAAAGAAAATCAAATTGCTTTTTCTGCCGAGGTTCCTATGAAGGATTATACCACCTTCAAAATTGGCGGGAATTGCCGCAGAATGGTTTGGCCTTCCTCCGGCTGTGAAATCCGGAAGCTTTTGATATTCTGCCGTGAAAAACAGATGCCGCTTTACCTGGTTGGCAACGGCTCAAACCTGTTGGTTGCGGACGGCGGGCTTAACGGTGTTGTGCTCCAGCTTGGAAGCCGTTTTTCAGGCATTTCCATGGAAGGGAAAACGCGGGTTGTCTGCGAAGCCGGCGCTACATTGGCACGGGCTTGCGTTTTTGCAAAAGAGCATGCCCTTACCGGCATGGAATTTGCCTATGGTATTCCCGGTTCAGTCGGTGGGGCTGCTTATATGAATGCTGGCGCTTACGGCGGTGAAATGAAGGATATAATCGCCTGGTGCGAACATATTGATCCTGAAGGGAATACGGGGCGCTATACGGGGGAGGAGCTTTCTTTTTCCTACCGCGGCAGTGTTTATTCAAGTGGGGGAAGCTGTATTACAAAGGTTTGCTTTGATCTCAGGCCTGGAAACCAGGAAGAAATCAGCGCGGCGATGGAGGACTATATGGAACGCCGCCGGTTCAAACAGCCGCTTGAGTTCCCAAGTGCCGGAAGTACCTTCAAACGGCCCGTGGGAGGTTACGCTTCTGCGCTGATCGACCAATGCGGGTTAAAAGGTCATTCCTGCGGCGGCGCGAAGGTCAGTGAAAAGCACGCTGGATTTATTATTAATTACAAGAATGCGACCTGTGAAGACGTTCTCCGGCTGATTGGGGAGGTTTCGCATAAGGTCGAAGAAGAAACGGGATTTATGTTAGAACCTGAAGTTAAACTGCTGCCTTAGAAAAGCGAGGATACTATGGAATTCATCATTATCACGGGGCTGTCGGGGGCCGGAAAATCCCGCGCAATTAATGCGCTGGAAGACATTGGCTTTTACTGTGTTGACAATATGCCGCCTTCGCTCATCCCAAAGTTTGCAGAGCTGTGCTACCAGTCTGAAGGGAAAATTTCCCGGGTCGCCATTGTAACCGATATCCGGGGCGGGGATTTTTTTGTCGACCTTTTTGCCGAACTTGATTATATGAAGAGCAAAAAAGTTGAGTATAAAATCCTGTTTCTTGATGCGAGCGATTCTGTCTTGATTACCCGTTATAAAGAGACTCGCCGCCGGCATCCGCTGACCGATATGTTTAACGGATCAATGGAGGAGGCGATTAAGGCGGAACGCAGGTTACTGATGCCTGCAAGGGAACGGGCAGACTATGTTATTGATACTTCGCTTTTAACTGCGCAGCAGCTCAAACAGAAAATAATGGGGATTTTCTCAGAGAACATCGCGGAGGAGATGCTGATTGACTGCACCTCCTTCGGTTTCAAATACGGAATTCCTGCAGAGGCGGATCTTGTTTTTGACGTGCGCTGCCTGCCGAACCCTTTTTATTTGGAAAACCTGAAGCACAAAACGGGGCTTGACCGGGAGGTGCAGGAGTATGTTATGTCATTTGGTCAGTCGGTCAAGCTTTTAGACAAGCTGACTGACTTGATCAGCTTCCTGCTCCCCCTTTACCAGGAGGAGGGAAAAAGCCATCTGGTCATTGCCATCGGCTGCACCGGGGGAAAACACCGTTCCGTTACTTTTGCGGAGAAAATATACAGGGCCTTGAGCGATAAGGGCTTGAGGACGACGGTGAATCACCGGGATATTATGAAGTAAAGGAGCGTTTATTATGTCTTTCTCCGGCGACGTTAAACGGGAGCTGGCGCGTCTTGCGCCGGCTTGTAAAGACTGTAAACGCGCTTTGCTTTACGGTATGTTTCTGATGAACAGGATCAGCCGGAGTAACCTGACATTAATGCATACTGAGCATAAACCGGTAGCAGACTGCTATGTAAACCTTCTCGCTGAACTCACCGGGTCAATCGTTACCATGTTTATCAGCGATTATACCGGTCCAAAGAAAAAGAGAAACTATACGGTCGGGGTGGAGCACAAGGAGGATATTCGGGAAATATGCCGTTATTTTGGCATCGATCCGGATAGGCCCGAGCGCCGTCTGGATCGGAACTGCTTAAAGCGGGAGTGCTGTATCCATTCTTTTTTGCGGGGTGTTTTTATGGCTTGCGGGAGTGTGACAAACCCTGAAAAAGAGTATCACTTGGAACTGGCGGTCGGGGAAGAGGCCCTGGCCGGCGAGATTGCTGCCCTTGCAGAGGAATGCAGCATTCAGTTCCGGAAAACGAATCGGAAAGGCTCTAGTGTCCTGTATTTGAAAGAAAGTGAACCTATTGAGGATATGCTGACTCTGATGGGGGCGGTAAACTGCTCGCTGGAGCTTATGAACGTTAAAATATACAAGGATGTCCGCAATAAAGTAAACCGTGTTACAAACTGTGAAACGGCAAACATTGGAAAGACAGTGAATGCCGCTGCCACTCAGGTGGAGCAGATCCGGCTGATTGAGCGGACAGTCGGGCTGGACGATCTGCCAGATGATCTGCGGGAGCTTGCAGAACTCCGGCTGGAGAACCCGGAAATGTCGCTGCGGGAGCTTTGTATGGAGCTTTCGGAGCCCATCAGCCGCAGCGGTGTTAACCACCGCCTGAAGCGATTGGCGGCCATCGCCGGAGAAATTCAATCTAAAAAGAAACAGGATGTTTCGTGTTAAATATATTGAAAGGAGCGGTACTGGGTATAGAGGGCATTTTATTTACGGCCTTTTATTTGAATTCCGTACCGCGAGGCAACTCAAATGTCTGATTTTGTTCATCTTCATGTCCATACAGAATACAGTCTGCTCGACGGCGCCTGCAGGATTTCCCAGCTGGTCAAGCGGGTAAAAGAATTAGGCCAGCCGGCTGTTGCAATTACGGACCATGGCAGTATGTACGGCGTTGTGGAGTTTTATAAGGCGTGCAGGGCGGAACAGGTTCAACCGATTATTGGCTGTGAGGTGTATGTAGCGCCGCGCAGCCGTTTTGATAAGGTGGCGCAGTTCGACATGAAGCCGTACCACCTTGTATTGCTCTGCAAAAACGCGGAAGGATACCAGAATTTGATCCGCCTTGTTTCGGCGGGCTACATAGACGGCTTTTATAATAAGCCGCGGATAGACAGGGAGCTTTTAAAAGAGCATCATGAAGGGTTGATTGCCCTTTCGGCCTGTCTTGCAGGTGAAATTCCCCGGGCGCTGACTCAGAATGACCTGGAACATGCAAAAGAGGCAGCGGAGTTTTACCATTCCCTTTTTGGGGAGGATTACTATATTGAAATCCAAAACCATGGGATTGCCGATCAAAAACGGATTCTTCCCCGACTGGTCAAGCTTGCGCGCGAATTGGGAATCCCTCTGGTCGCTACCAATGACGCCCATTACCTGACCAAGGAAGACGCCCGAGCGCAGAGCGTCCTTACCAGCATTCAGACCAACCAGGTTGTTGGAAGCGAGAATGGGCTTGAGTTTGAAACCGAAGAGTTTTATATCAAGTCGGAAGAAGAGATGAGGGAACTTTTCGGCGTTTATGAGGGCGCGCTTGAAAACACTGTTAAAATTGCAGAAAAATGCCACTTCGACTTTGAATTCGGCGTAACCAAACTTCCAAAGTTTACGGCGCCGGACGGGGAGGATAACACAGAATACTTTGTACGGCTCTGCCGCGAAGGCCTGAAGCGGAGGTACGGGGAGAATCCAGCCCCGGAAATGAAAGAACGGCTGGAGTACGAAATCGGCGTCATCACCCAAATGGGCTATGTTGATTATTTTCTGATCGTCTATGACTTTATTCACTACGCTAAAAGCCAGGGAATTCCGGTAGGGCCTGGGCGCGGCTCCGGTGCGGGAAGCCTTTGTGCTTACTGCATCGGCATTACGGGGATTGATCCCATCCGCTATCAGCTCCTCTTTGAGCGTTTTCTCAATCCGGAGCGGATCAGCATGCCTGACTTCGATATTGATTTTTGCTATGAACGCAGGCAGGAAGTGATCGACTATGTCATCCGCAAATACGGGCAGGATCACGTTGCGCAGATTATCACCTTTGGAACCATGGCGGCCCGAGCTGCGATCCGGGATGTTGGGCGGGCGCTGGGCGTTTCCTATCAAACAGTCGACCGGGTTGCCAAAATGGTTCCCAACGTTTTGAATATGACTATCAGTCAGGCGCTGGAAGAATCCCGCGAATTGAAAAATGAATACGAAAATAACGAGGGTATCCGCCATCTGGTCGATATGGCCCTCAAACTGGAAGGGATGCCCCGGCATGCCTCCACTCATGCGGCGGGCGTTGTCATTACAAGGGAACCGGCCGACCATTACGTCCCGCTCCAGAAGAATGACGAATCAATTGTCACGCAGTATACCATGAACATTTTGGAGGAGCTTGGGCTGCTTAAAATGGATTTTCTCGGTCTGCGGAACCTCACGGTGATCAGTGACTGCGAAAAGGAGATCAGGCGTACTGATCCTGCTTTTTCAGCCAACGATATTCCAATTGACGATCCGGCGGTTTATAAAATGCTTTCTCAGGGGCAGACGAGCGGCGTTTTCCAGCTCGAATCCACTGGGATGCGCCAGACGCTGATTCAGCTCCGCCCGGAGAATATTGAGGATATCATCGCGGTGACTTCGCTTTACCGGCCGGGGCCTGCCAAATCAATTCCGCAGTATATCGCAAACCGGCACGATCCTTCCCGGGTGCGGTATAAGCACCCGTTGCTGGAGCCGATTCTGAAAGTCACTTATGGCTGTATTGTCTACCAGGAGCAGGTTATGCAGATCTGCCGCCAGCTTGCGGGGTATTCTTACGGACAAGCAGATCTCGTCCGCCGGGCGATGGCCAAGAAAAAGCACGACGTCATGGAGAAGGAACGGGAGTACTTCCTTTATGGAAAAAAGAACAGCGACGGAACCATGGAGTGTACCGGTGCGGTCGCAAACGGTGTTGATGAAAAAATTGCAATATCTATTTTTGACGAAATGTCCTCCTTTGCCTCATATGCTTTCAATAAATCTCACGCAGCTGCTTATGCTTTCGTTGCCTATCAGACCGCTTATTTGAAATGCCATTATCCCAGGGAGTATTTGGCGGCGCTTTTGACCAGTGTTCTTTCCGATTCCGGCAAAATCCTGGAGTATTTTGAAGAGTGCAGCCGACTTGGCATATCGCTGCTGCCGCCTGACATCAATGAAAGTTATCTGCGTTTTACAGTAAAAGGAGACGCAATCCGCTTCGGTTTGCTTGCGATTAAAAACATTGGCAGGGGGCTAATTCAGGGGATTATCCGCGAGCGTGAGGAAAAAGGGCCGTTTCGTTCCCTTTACGATTTTTGTGAGCGAATGCAGGGGAAAGATCTGAATAAGCGTGCTCTGGAAAGCTTGATCAAATGCGGTGCTTTTGATCATATGGGCAGTTCCCGGCGCGCTATGCTGACCTGTTATGAAAAACTGGTCGATTTTGTAGAGAACAATAAACGCAATAACCTGGAAGGGCAGTTTAATCTGTTTGGCCAGCAGGAACAGGCGGCGGATGTTTTTGAAATCCCGCCGATGGAGGAGTACCCGCTGCCGCAGCTTCTTGCAATGGAAAAAGAGATGTCCGGAATATACCTGAGCAGCCATCCGTTGCTGGAATTTAACGATTTTGCCGATAAGCAGGGCTGCGTTTCTGTCCGGGACCTGATTGAAGGAACAGAGCAAGTGCCGCCCCGGTACCCCGATAAATCCCGGGTTAAGGTGCTTGGCCTTGTGCAGAACGTCAAAACAATCCGCACAAAATCCAGCAACCAGACGATGGCGTTCATATCCTTTGAGGGGACGAACGGAACGGTTGAGGTAATTGCTTTCCCGAAAATTTACGATCAGTTTGCCCCGCTTCTGACAGCGGGAAGAATCCTTTTAATTGAAGGGGAGGTCAGTGTCAAGGAAGAAGAGGGATGCAAAATCCTTTGCAGCTCGGTGCAGGAACTCACAAAGCAGCTTCTTGAGGCGCCGCCCGCGCAGAAACAAACCCTTTTTCTGAAGTTTTCAGACCAGAGCGATCCAAGGATTGTCCCCGCGATCGCCCTGCTGCGGAAATATCCCGGTGCGGCGCCGGTTAAGGTTTATTTTGAAAAGACCGGGAAGCTTGCCTATGCGCCGGGACGGCTTACAGTGAAACCGGGCAGGGAAGTAATGACGGGTTTAGAAGAAATTCTTGGTAAAGACAATGTTTCTGTAAAGCAGGTATAGATTTGTGAAAAGTTTCGCAAAATCTGTTGACACCAATTATTATTTGAGTAAAATATAAAGTAGGGTAATTTGGTTTAATTTGAATGGAACCATTACTGGTTTTTGGAATAAACAATGGAGGAATTGGTATTATGGAGAGAACCATCGGTGTATTGACTAGCGGCGGTGATGCCCCGGGAATGAACGCGGCGATCCGTGCGGTAGTCAGGTCGGCAATCAAAAAAGGTTTCCGCGTGCTTGGCGTCCGCCGGGGTTACAACGGTTTGATCAACGGCGATCTTATTGAAATGGACATGCGGAGCGTTTCCGATATTCTTCAGCGCGGCGGAACGGTGCTTTATACGGCGCGGTGCGATGAATTCCGCTATGAGGAAGGCCTTCAAAAGGCGAAAAAAACCTGTGAGGAAAACGGGATTGAAGGGATTGTCGTTATCGGTGGTGACGGCTCATTCCGCGGTGCCGCGGATCTTTCCGCGCGCGGCGTCAAATGTGTCGCGCTTCCCGGGACCATTGACAATGATATTCAGTGTTCTGAGTATACCATTGGTTACGATACTGCTATGAATACTGCTATGGAAATGGTAGATAAAATCCGTGATACGGCAGAGTCTCATTACCGCTGCAGCGTAGTTGAGGTGATGGGTCGGCATGCTGGGCATATAGCGCTGAACTGCGGCATCGCCTGCGGCGCAACTTACATCCTTGTGCCTGAGGTTCCGTATTCAATTGAAGCTATTGTAGAAAAAATGAAACTGACTCAGAAAATAGGTAAACACCATTTTATTATCCTTGTCGCCGAGGGCATCGGCAATGTCAACGAGCTTGCCAAGGAAATTGAGCGGTTGACGGGGATTGAGTCCCGTGCGACGATTCTGGGGCATGTTCAGCGCGGCGGTTCTCCTACAGTCCGTGACCGTGTTGTTGCAAGCCAACTGGCTTATTATGCGGTAGAGCTTTTGGAGAAAGGGATTGGAAACCGCGTTGTCGGCATGCAGAAAAACGAGGTTGTTGATTTTGACATCCAGGAGGCTCTCCGGATGAAAAAACCGTTTGATACCAAACTTTATCAAATTGCGCACGATATTTCTTTTTAACCTGCATAGACAGGTTTTCAGCCTCCGCTCAAACGGGGGCTGTTTATATTTTGGCTCAATCACTTTTCCTGTGGGATGCCGGTAGAGGCATCAAGCAAATGAATTGAATAAAGAAGAGCCTTCGATTAGGATAG
>CACXEO010000003.1 GCA_902766785.1 Oscillospiraceae bacterium
ACGTCAGCCCCCGAAAACAACGCGGGCAACGTTCCCGATTTTTCCGCGATCATGGCGGGAAACGGCGGGACCGACACGGTATGGGGCATGCAGGATCCCGCCGCAAGGCAGCAGATCATCGACGCGGCGAAAGCGGACGGATTTGACGTTTCGTTCGGAACCGACGGAAGCATGACTATTACGGACACGGACGGAACAGTGATTGTTCAGCAACCTGACGGCACATGGGTGATGAAGGACGCCGACGGTTCTTATGCTCAATTCGGCGGAGAATGGCCGGAGAATGAATTTACAAAACTGGTCCCGAAACCCAATTTCGATGTTATGGGCGCTTCGTCTGATGACGGCAGCTTTACCGTTGCATTTAGCGGGGTAGAAATCGAACAGGTCAAAGCTTACGCAGACAAGGTGAAGGCCAAGGGATTTACCATCGATGCAACGGAAGAAAGCCAAAATGTTTATGGAGTGTCGATTTACACTTATACTGCTTATAATTCTGACGGATATTGCGTAGAGATCACCTTTGTCAACGGCACGAGCGGAATTACTATAAGCAAATAAAAGCCTATCCTGTAAAAACAAAGCTCATAAAAACAATGATCTCGGATAAAGATCAATAGATCCAAAAACACCGCCCACAGAAAACTGACCGTGCTTGTTCAATATAAACTGGAGCGAACCAGTAAGCCAATGATTCCTATCGTCATTCCAGCAATGATGAATCTGGCTGATCATCAGACTTGTTCTTTCTGTAGTCAGCCGCTTTGCGTTCCACTGGCTTGGCGGCAAGCTCACCGGCTACATAAACAGCGAATTCGGCGGACAGTTCGGGCGGCACCGATGTCCTCAAAGGCAAATGGGACTTGGACGGCACAACAGCCTATGAGTTCAGCGGTGATGGAAACGGAGCCTTGCTCCTGCCCGTTCTGACCAATACGCTTATGGACTTTATCAAGGAATCCACCGGCGGCGAGTTCAGTAATTGGGGCGACATATTCAGTAATCTCGGCGACCTGGAAGGTCTTACCGAACAATTCCAAAACGGCGGGCTTGAAGGCTTGCCTATCGAATAACAGAAAGTGAGGAAATTACTATGGCATATTGCGGAAAATGCGGAACAAAAGTTGACGAGGGCGTAAAATTCTGCCCCTCTTGCGGAAACCCGAAGGAGGCTCCTGCCCCCGAACAGCAGGCACAGACTCAGCAGGCACAGCCTGCAGGCGATCAGAACGACTTCTCGGCAAAGATCGCAGCTCTGAACAACACGGCTGACACCACCGCTGATTTTGACAAAGCGGATATTGAACAGAACAAGGTCATGGGTATTTTGGCATACCTCTCCTGGCTCGTGCTGATCCCCATCTTTGCGGCACCGAAATCCAAGTTCGCAAGATTCCACGCCAACCAGGGCTTGGTATTGGCGATCACTGAGATCGCATGGTGGATTGTGACCGGCGTCGTCAGCACCATTCTGTACAACATCAGCTGGACGCTTGGCTCCCTTTTCGGAACCCTTCTCGGTCTTGTGAACCTTGTGTTCCTTGTGATGCTCGTCCTCGGCATCGTCAATGCCGCCAACGGACGCGCAAAAGAGCTTCCCGTGATCGGCAAGTTCAAGATCTTGAAGTAAGATATAACGACATATCACCCACAGGGGCGGTGACGGTAAAAACGAGCCGCCACCGCCCCTGTGCGCCTTTACAAAAAGGGTAGAAAAAGTCACATTTTTATGATATACTAAAGAAAAAAGCGAAAGGAACGCCTATGGGAAAGCAGCATAACAGAAGAATATTCGCCGGCTTTTACAAGCGGTACGATAACAAATACATTTACGTTGTCGCTGTCGTTCCCGACGTAGATACCGGCAGTCAGGTAGTCATCTTCCATGAAGGGATCGACGCCTGCGAGTGTAAATATTACTCTATGACCAAGCAGTCCTTCTGCGAAATGGTAGAGGTGGACGGCGAATGGGTGGACAAGTTCGTCCGTCAGCCGCAGATCAGAATTACGGATACCCACATCCAAAACTTAAACGACGGCGGCTTTGAAGGCCCCGTCCGAAAGAAGACACCGAAGGATGAGGACTTGCTCGCATATGAGTCTCGCCGATTCCGTCGTGCCGAAACCTATACCGATTACGCAAAAGACCTCTGCACCAATTACAAGATCGATCTGCGCCGATACAATCTGTGCGTGGCACAGAAACGGTATATCGGCGTATCCGGTAAAACGGACTTTGATATTCTCAAAGAGGACTTGGCGTTTCTGAACGACTGCCTCAAAACGGTACTTAAAAGCTACAGCGCATATTTCAGAGAACGGTATATCGAAGGAAAATCCGTGCGCAAGTATGCCGAAGCTCACAGTATGAACCGTGGCAGTGTGGATCACCTTAACCGAAAATTTATTGCGGAACTTGCCGCCGCCCTCAAGGCAAGAGATGATGCGGACGGTGTCTGCCGCCTGCATAAAAAGTAATTAAATATTATTGCACTGACATCTGCTTGAAAAAAGCAGGTGTCTTTTTTTATGCCCAAATCGCTATGACAGAACTATGTCAAATAGAAGTTACCATTCCGATACAAGTGAGAAGGATACCTTCTGCCCTGCTCTGCTATGTCAGATTTATGTCGAAATACAGTGAGTTGCCAAATGAGGGATGAGAGGACTTTTTTCATAACCCGCTAATATTTCCGCCCTCCCCGACGGCTATATGGTGAGAGAAATATGTTTTCTTTTCTGTCGTTATGACAAGGCTATGTCAGTTGGGAGTTGAAGTCCCATGGAAAGTGAGGGCTACTTTTCTGCTCTCCTCCGTTGTGTCAGAACTATGACAAAAACCAAGTGAATTGAGGAATACAGGGTAGAAGGATAATTTTCCCCTTCGCCTGTCTCTGCTGTGTCAGTTTTATGTCACATGGACAATCGTTTCCTTTGGACGAGTGAGGGGATGTCTTCTCAAGCACAACTGAATAACCTGCCGACAGGATATGCGGCGGTGGACTTTGCGATGACAGCGATCCCTTGGATCGTGCCGTAGGAGAAAGGCGCAGACGATGCGCCCTCGAAAGAGGACACGGCAAGCGAAGCACAAGCACCGCAGCGAAACACGGTCAGCGTGAGCGTAGGAACGTTGTCGGGCGTACAGGTAAAAAACTGCGGTGAGCGAGGAAGGACTATGAACTTTCTCTCGTGGGACAGAAACGTGATCCGCAAAACAAAATTTTATGAAAGGCGGGATGTATATGATTGCTCCAACCGAAGAAACAGAACACAACAAAGAAAGGAAAAACGCTATGCAAAACGAAGAACTTGAAATCATCCGTATGTCAGAAATACAGATGCGGGAAGTGGAATGGCTGTGGTATCCGTATATCCCGTTCGGTAAGCTGACGATCATTCAGGGCGATCCAGGCGAAGGCAAAACAACCTTTGCGCTCCGCCTTGCCGCCGCCTGCTCCACAGGAACAGCGATGCCGGGAATGGAATCGCTCTCACCCTTTAACGTGATCTATCAATCGGCAGAAGACGGCTTGGAGGATACCATCAAGCCACGGCTGACCGAAGCCGGTGCCGATCAGGAAAGAGTCATCAATATCCGTGAGGATAAAAAATCTCTGCATCTGCTGGACAGCCGAATTGAAAAAGCCATCGTGCGGTGCGATGCAAAACTGCTGATTCTTGATCCTCTGCAGGGATACCTGGGAGAGCGCATCGATATGAACCGCGCCAACGAAATCCGTGAGGTGATGAAAGCCATCGGTCAGGTCGCGCAGCGGACAGGCTGTGCCATCGTTCTGGTCGGCCACCTCAACAAAGCCACGGGTATGAGCAGCGCCTACCGAGGACTCGGCTCCATCGACTTCCGTGCGGCAGCTCGAAGCGTTCTCGTGGTAGGCAGACTGCGGAAGAACAAAAATATCCGTGTCATCATACACGATAAATCTTCTCTCGCTCCCGAAGGAAAGTCCCTTGCCTTCAATCTCGGTAACGAGGATGGTTTCCGTTGGCTCGACGGATACGACGAAATCTCCGCCGAGGATCTGCTGTCGGGCATCTCCTCTCAGCAGGAAACCAAGACGATGCAGGCAGAAGAAATCATTCGCACGATGCTGAAGGACGGCGCAGAGATACCCGGCGAAGAAATCGTTCGGGCGGCGGCAAGGAGACAAATCTCCCGCCGTACCGTGAACGAAGCCAAGAAAAATATTGCCGGTATTGTTTCACGCAAGGTCGGCACCAAATGGATGTGGTCGATTCCAAATGAAGATTGCAACATTGCAGAGGTGTCCTCGGATGAAGAATGAAAACCGCTGCAAAAAGCACAGACACTTCTGCATTGTTGCCTTGTTCTTTCCTCTGCCGACGGAAACAAATCGGGGGCGCAGATCACCGCCCTGTGAGCCACACAAACGCCCTGTGTGCCCTTTTTCGAAGACGGACGGGGATACACACCAAAGGGCAAATATTCCCCTTTTTCTGCCGTTGTTGCGGGAAAGAACGGAACGCGGGAGTTATCTTTTCATATCCACCAGCACCTCCACAACTCCCCCCGGTTTATGACAAGCACGAATTATATTCATCAGCCAGAAAAATCGGTCAGCTTCACACAGCTACCCAATTTCCTCTTTGAAACCCCACATTTACGCCCCTGTCCAACGAAGCAAAGGTGCTGTACGCCTTTATCCTGTGCCGGACGGAGTTATCCCGCAAGAATTGATGAGCGGACGAGTATGGGCGGATTTACCTGTATTACCCAATGATGCCGCAGACTTTACGGGAATGAACGGGTGTGCTATCTGTATCAGGGGCGTGACGTGAAAGAAACGAAGCATCAGGACTTGAAAGACCAGATGCTGGTGCTGGCTCCCCATGAGGGGATAGTCCCTGCTGACATTTGTCTGACCTGCCGTAAAAAACTTATGGGGAATACGAAAATTCAGACCGCCCGGTAAGCCACCCACACATGGCTGGCGGGGAAATCAAGTGCGGGAACTGTGGGAAAGCCCTAATGAGTATCACCAACCCGGCGAAGAAAGAATACCTCCGCTGTTCAAAACGGATAGACAGCAAAAGTTGTCCGGGCTGTGGGAAAATCATTACAATGGAACTTGAAGCGGCGATTTATCAGCAAATGATGATGACGGGCAACCGCTGCGGAGGATGCTTGCAAAGACTTCACCCGCGCTGAGCGCATTATGGCCCTTAACAATCCCATGATGCAGTTTTGTGTATACGCAGGCATGGCGTTTGTGCTTTCCTTCGGCTCCTATGCTGTCATTACCAGCCAGGGTACGGAAATTGCCGTAGGGCAGATGTCCGCAATTCTGACCTACAGTTTCCAAATTTTGATCAGTTTGATGATGCTTTCCATGGTATTCGTAATGATTGCCATGTCAATGGAATCAGTTGAGCGTATTGTGGAAGTGTTAAAGGAGAGAAGCACCCTGACCAGCCCTGACAATGCCCTCATCGAGGTGAAAGACGGTTCCATTGATTTCGATAACGTCAGCTTTAAGTATTCCAAAAAGGCCGAACGCATGGCATTGTCAGATGTAGACTTGCACATTAAGTCCGGTGAGCTCATCGGTATTTTATGCGGTACGGGTTCTTCCAAATCCACATTGGTGCAGTTGATCCCACGCTTATATGATGTCACTGAGGGGTGCGTCAAAGTAGGCGGCGAGGATGTACGCAGATATGATTTAGATTCTCTGCGTAACAATGTGGCCGTGGTACTGCAAAAGAATGTGCTGTTTTCCGGTACGATTAAGGACAACCTGCGCTGGGGCAACCCCGACGCCACCGACGAAGAAATGTTGGAGGCCTGCAAACTTGCACAAAATCCGATCTTCGCCGAAGCCTGGGTATTGTATTGCAGGACACCAATCTTTTTACCGGAACAGTGATGGAAAATATTCGTTACGGCAATTTGGATGCGTGTGATGAAGAATGTATTGCCGCGGCGAAGCTTGCCGGTTCAGATGACTTTATTTGCCGCCTGCCTGAGGGCTATAACACCATGCTGACAGGCAACGGTGCAAACCTCAGCCAGGGTCAGCGCCAGCTTCTGGCTATTGCGCGCGCGGCCGTGGCCGATCCGCCTGTCATGATCATGGACGAGGCGACCAGCACAATTGATACGCGCACCGAAGCCATTGTACAGCGCGGGATGGATGCACTAATGGCCGGCCGCACTGTGTTTGTCATTGCGCACCGTCTCTCCACCGTTCAAAACGCGGATGCCATCATGGTGTTGGATCACGGACACATTATTGAACGCGGCACCCATGAGGATCTCATTAAGCTGAAAGGCACATACTATCAGCTGTACACCGGTGCATTGGAACTGGACTAACCCGGTTTTTACAATGACCATATTATCGCGGTAAACTCGATCCTGCTGAGTGAATCTACCATGGAATGGGACTTCTCAGGATATGTGCTTCTTCCCAGAATTCTACTTTAGTCATTGTCTTGCCAGCCTTACAAATAACCTTTAAAACTCTTTTTTCTGGTAAATCGCAACCGAAACCAAAACAGAGAGGATAAGCGCGGCAAGGGCGACCACCGGAAGAATTTTAAGCAGTGCCGTCATCTCCGTATCGCTTTTCGGCATTGACATACCGGCCCAATCCAACAGCATGAAAATACCGACTGGAACAAAAACGACCAACAGGATCATCAGCCGGCCCTTTTCCACCCCGAACCTGTAAAGGAGAGGCAGCATAACTGATACGTACAGGATGCCTAAAGACAGGACCGCAAGTGATACCAGAACCGCATCCGTGTCAATAATGCCCTTCTTCTGAATCATCTCAACGCTCAGATTTAGAATCCCTGCAATCGCAAACACAATCAGGCAAAGCAGGTACTTGCTCACCACCATTTCAGTGCGGGAAACGGGCATGGAAAGGGCATATTTATCCCATTTTGCCTGCTCATCATAGGCAAGCGCGGTAACCGGGAGCATGGTTCCCAAAAAAACGACTGCAAAAGAGAAAATGCTGCTGTCATTTCCGCCGAACAAGGCGATTATCCCATATAGCAGGAGACATCCCAATATAATAACTCCCTGCTTTTTCAAAACGAGAAAATCCTTATACAGTATCCCTTTCATCAGGCTCTCTCCTTTACCAAAAACAACATGATTTCCTCAATTCCAGCAGGATCGACTACCATCTCGGCCGGCACCATGTTCCGCCGGACCAGCGCCTCCACCCCAAACTGATGCTTTCGCACCCCTTTGACCGCAGATGGTTCCAGCCCCTCCAATTCCTCTTCTGAGCACTTTAACACGCCAAATTCCTCAAGCAAAACGTCTTTTTGTTCACAGAGGAGTACCTTGCCTTTGTGGATAAGAGTGATGTAATCGCAGATTTTTTCCAGGTCGCTGATAATATGGGAGGAAAGAAAGATAGAATGCTCTTCGTCCTGGATAAACTCCAGAAACGCATCCAGGATTTCGTCCCGCACCACTGGGTCGAGCCCACTGGTGGCTTCATCCATAATCAAAAGCTTTGCATGGTGAGAAAGCGCAACCGCAATGGCCAGCTTCATCTTCATCCCCTTAGAATATTCCTTAATCTTTCGGTCAGGTGGCAGGGAAAACTGCCGAACCCAGTTGCAGTAGCTCTCCGCATCCCAGTTTTTATAAACGTACTTCATCATTTTTCCAACGCTTTTGGCGCTCAGAATATCCGGAAAGCAGGATTCATCCAAAACCACGCCGATGTCTTCTTTTAAGCGAATCATCTCGCTGCCGTCACTGCTCCCCAGAATGCTGATTTCCCCTTCGTCGCGGTGAATCAGGTCTAAGATCAGCTTAACTGTTGTGCTCTTCCCCGCCCCGTTTTCTCCGATAAAGCCCATGATACAGCCGCTCGGCAGAGCAAAGCTGACATGGTCAAGGGTGAATCCATCATAACATTTGGTTAAACCTTTTAGTTCCAACGCATAATCTGCCATTCTACTCTTCCCCTTTATACAGCACCCGCAGTATTTGAATAAGCTCATCCAATGAAACACCGCAGGTACGCGATAATTCGACAGTTTGCTGAAGATGCTCATCAATTTTCCGCAGCTGTTCTTCCCGGATAAAGTCCAGGTTCTTGCCAGCGACAAAGCTCCCTTTCCCAGTCATTGAGACAATGAAGCCCTCGCGTTCCAGCTCTTCATATGCCCGTTTAGTCGTAATGACGCTGATCCGCAACTCCTTGGCAAGCAACCGCATGGAAGGAAGGGCGTCCCCTTCCCTGAGCTCTCCTGAAATGATTAGGTTTTTAATTTGGGTCACAATCTGGTCGTAGATCGGTTGGTCACCCGAGTTACTGATTATGAGTTTCATATCCACCATCATTTCTATATTGTATATACTTATTATATACAATATTTACATTCTGTCAAGAGAAAATTGCTGAAAACGGCCGCCGGAAATCCGGCGGCCGTTTTCAGCATGCGTTTGATTTATTTTCTTGAGTCACTGGTCATCGGAACCGTGTCCGACGTTTTTACATACCAATTGAGGAGTTTGCTTTCCATTTCCCGGACAATTTCGGTATATTCCGGACTATGGTATACGTTTTGTAATTCTTTCGGATCCTTTTTCAGGTCATACAGCTCGCAGTCGCCACTGGTGCGGTAAATTAACTTATACGATAACGTCCGCATCATCGTGGTACGGCAGACCGAAAGGGGATGCTCCTGCTGCTGCAGTGCCTTGTGATAATAAACTCCGCCCGGGAACATAATATCAGCATCACGGGTTCCCCACCCCTCAAAACAATAGGGTTCATGCTGGTCGTAACCTCCATCACCGTAAACAACTCTATCAAGGTCGCCGTTTCCGCCCTGAAGCGCAGGCCAAAACGATTTGCCAAAAAATAGGTGCTGCGGCTCAATTTCCGCCGACTCAAGCACAGTGGGCATAAGGTCAAGAAGCTCTACCTGCCCTTCTACCCGGTGCCCTTTTTGAACACCCGGACCCTTTACAATCAAAGGAACACGGGTAAGGACGTCTTCAAAACCATCTGGCCATTTTTCAACAAGGCCGTAATCACCAGCATAATCCCCATGGTCGGAGGTGGCAATTAAAAGAGTATCCTTATTTGCAGGGGACTCTTCAAGGGCGTTCATCAACTGCCCTAAGAGTTTGTCGCTGTACGTAATCATAGAGAGGTAGACTGCCTGCACTTTTTGAAGTGCCTCGACATCGTCTAAAGAACGATAGGAACGGATCAGGCCATGAAATTCCGGCTTATTCTCCCCGTGTTCACGTAGCTCAATATCCGCATCCATATAAAGATCATAGTATTCCTTTGGCACCGTATAAGGGCAGTGCGGGTACAAAAGAGGCAGGAAGAGGACAAACGGCTTATCCCCCGGCTTCCAATTTTTGATCTTTTCAATTCCCGCCATGACATTCGCATAGTCCAAAACACCGTCATCACCGCAATCCATCGGTTCTAACAAAAAGTCATCCACATTTCCAGTCGCACTTTTCGGCGGTACAGCGGGTGGGTTTATCGCTTTCTTTTCAATGAAAACATCAGTGGAAAGGGGGATGGATTCTGCTGCAAACAAATCATTTTTCCCATAAACCCAAACATCATACCCAGCCTCTTTCATATAGCGGAACAGATTGTGTTCATACGGTTTTACAAGGTTCCAAAGGGTACGGTGTCCATTGGTATGGGGGTACTGCCCTGTTGCAAAAGAACAGCGGCAAGGCGAACAAACGGGGTTCTGCACATGGCACTGCTCAAATAAGGTTCCCTCTTCCGCTAAACGGTCCAAGTTTGGAGTCTGGACAAAAGGATGGCCGTAACAGCCAACACTTTCCGCTCTCATTTCATCCGGCATAAAAATGATGTAATTCATAAATTGATTGCTCCCACCTTTTCTAAATTTACTGCGCCATATTGACCGTGTTATATTTTCTTTATCATACCTGATTGAGTGGTAAAATTCAAGAGTGCGGCGGTTTTTACCTGTTATATAGGCCCTTCAAGTTTATCATCCTCCCTCTCTGTATTCAGCATGGAACGATATCAGGTAAAAGAAATCAAAACAAACTGGATGCGGTGTGATATAGCGATCTTCCAGGATTGAACCCATTTAAATGCCTCTAGACGGCTAAAATAGAATCAAACCCGCTCGTTTTCCCCTGAAATGGCAAAATCCCCGCGGAAAACACCGCGGGGAAAGAATAATGGTAAACGTTAACCTTTTATTACAAAGTCGGCATAGGCTTCCGCACCATGTTCGTGAATATCCAGTCCTTCAATTTCCTCCACCTTTTTAACACGGAGACCAATTGTTTTCTTGATGACCAGAAAGAGGATACCCGTCGTAACAATTGCCCACGCCGCTACCGACACGACGCCAAGAGCCTGAACACCGAGCTGTTCGGCTCCGCCGCCGAAGAAGAGTCCGAGCACCTCATTTTCTCCACCGACATCGTAACAGGCAAAAAGCCCAACAGCCAGTGTACCCCAAACACCGTTCATGCAATGGACGGCAACCGCACCCACTGGGTCGTCGATCTTGCAGATTTTATCAAGGAATTCCACACCGAACACGACAACAAAACCGGCAACAAAGCCAATTGCGATAGCACCCCAGAGGGTAACAACCTGGCAACCCGCCGTAATAGCGACCAAGCCCGCCAGGACACCATTGAGCGTCATAGAAACGTCCGGTTTTTTATAACGGATCCAGGTGATAATCATAACCGTACATGCAGCAACCGCAGCCGCAAGATTGGTGGTCATAGCAATATGGCCGATCTCGCCGTTTGCTGCAAGAGTAGAGCCGGGGTTAAAGCCGAACCAGCCAAACCACAGGAAGAAGACACCAAGTGCGCCCAGTGTAAGGCTATGACCGGGAATTGCATTGACAGAACCATCTTTATTGTATTTGCCAATACGTGGGCCAAGGATAATTGCACCAATCAAAGCCGCCCAGCCACCGACGGAATGTACGACGGTTGAACCCGCAAAATCGACAAAACCCATCTGGCTGAGCCAGCCACCGCCCCAAATCCAGTGCCCGACAACTGGATAAATAAACAAGCTGATAACAGCCGAATAAATTACATAAGAAATAAATTTTGTGCGTTCCGCCATAGCGCCTGAAACAATGGTAGCGGCAGTTGCACAGAAGACTGTCTGGAAGAAGACAAATGTTCCAGGTGTCAAATCCTGAAAGGCCGTCAGCTCCAACGAAGTCGGATCAAAGAAACCGCTGGTTCCAATTAACCCATTCCAGTCGGTTCCAAACATCAGTCCAAAACCGATAATAAAGAAGATAAACGAACCAATGGAAAAATCCATTAAGTTTTTCATTATAATGTTACCCGCATTTTTGGCACGAGTAAAGCCAGTTTCTACCATTGCAAAACCCGCCTGCATAAAAAATACCAGAAAGGCAGCAATCAGTACCCAAACAATATTCAAAGCTTGCTGTACATCCATTTTCTTTTCCTCCTCATAAAAAATTGGGGGACAGCTTTATAAACAAAAAGGGGACAACAGCAATAATCGGCTTTGATCACTGCTGCTGTCCCCTTTGACAGCGCAAAATTCATTATAAAGCTGCTTGACCGCGCTCGCCTGTACGGATACGGACAGCATCTTCAACTGCTGTGACGAAGATTTTGCCATCGCCATACTCGCCGGTAGCCATCTTGTCTGAAACCAGTTTGACGATAATTTCAGAGGTTTCATCATCCACAACGGTCTCCACCTTCATCTTTGGCAGGAGATTCACGGTGAATTTGGTTCCGCGGTAGGAACGGGTATAACCTTTCTGGTTTCCAAACCCCATGATGCTGCTGATCATCATACCGTTGACGCCACAGGAAGTCAGAATGGATTTCAATTCATCCAGACGTTCCGGTTTGATGATGATTTCGAGCTTTTTCATCAAATCAACTCCTATTAAATTTTACCTTATGCCATTTCCATCCCGCAAGGGCAGAAATAGAAACCGCCTTGTACGCCCCGCCGCAATGCTCCTTTGTCAAAAGGCAGAAGTCCAAGGATAAAGGCTTTTTTAAAACAAGAGGTCGGTATAGGTCGGAATCGGCCAATACTCTTCACCGACAAGTGTTTCAATTTCATCAGCAACCGCACGCAGCGCCTGCATGTCTGCAAAGACAGGATCATGATAATACTGGGCACTTTCCAAAATATTGCTGACACCCTTTGCAGTGATAACGTCGCTTTCAAGTTTATCTACAGCGGAAACAAACTGTGTTTCCAAGCAGGAAAGCTTTTGCGCAAGTTCAGTCTCAACAGATAAGTCCAGATCAAGCCCCAGGCATTTCTTAGCAGCCAGCGCATCACATACCATCCGAATATATTCAATCATTGCCGGAAGAAGCTGTTTTTTGGCCATATCAAGCATGGTAAGCGCTTCAATATTAATAGTCTTTGAATAATTTTCAAGCAGAATTTCATAACGCGAATGGATTTCTGCTTCAGTAAAGACGTTGTTTTTAATGAATACATCAATATTTTTGGGGTCAATAAAAGCTGGAAGTGCGTCAACCGTTGAGACGAGGTTTGGCAAGCCGCGTTTTTCAGCCTCTGCTACCCATTCTTCAGAATAGTTATTGCCGTTAAAGATGATCCGTTTATGATCGCGGTACGTTTCCTTTACAATATTGTGAAGTTCGTTCTGGAAGTCCTCCGCTTTTTCCAGACGATCCGCAAATTGGCTCAAAACCTCTGCAACAATGGTGTTGAGAACAATATTCGGGCCAGCAATATTCAGGCTGGAACCAAGCATTCTAAATTCAAACTTGTTGCCGGTAAAAGCAAATGGGGAAGTTCTATTACGGTCGGTTGAATCCTTCGAAAGCTTCGGCAGTACCGATACGCCAAGTTTCAGAACCTGCTTTTCAGCCTTTTCTCCAACTTCATCCACCTCAATTGCCTTGAGGATATTCTCCAGCTCGTCGCCAATAAACATTGACACAATAGCAGGCGGCGCCTCGTTTGCGCCGAGGCGGTGGTCATTCCCTGCACTCGCAACGGAAACGCGGAGAAGCGGCGCGTACTCGTCAACCGCTTTAATGACAGCAGAAAGGAACAGTAAAAACTGGGCGTTCTCCTGCGGGGACTTTCCAGGGTCAAGTAAATTCTGGCCGTCGTTTGTAGAGAGGGACCAGTTGTTGTGCTTACCCGACCCGTTAACACCCGCAAACGGTTTTTCATGAAGTAAAAGGGCGAAATTATACCGCTGCGCAACGCTGCGCATAATCTCCATTGTCAGCTGATTATGATCAGTCGCAATATTGGTGGTCTCAAAAATCGGCGCCATCTCATGCTGGGATGGAGCAACCTCGTTGTGCTTGGTCTTAGAATAAATGCCCAGCTTCCAAAGCTCTCGGTCCAGCTCCGTCATATAACAGGAAACACGGGGTTTGATGTGGCCGAAATAATGGTCTTCCATCTCCTGCCCTTTCGGCGCTTTTGCGCCAAATAAAGTGCGGCCGGTCAGCATTAAATCGCGGCGCTTCTTAAATAAATCCCTGTCTACGAGAAAATATTCCTGTTCCGCCCCTACTGTGGTATTGACACGGGTTGCAGTCGTATTGCCGAACAAACGGAGAATTCTCATGGCTTGTTTGTCGATCGCCTCCATAGAGCGGAGAAGCGGGGTTTTCTTATCCAAAACCTCACCGGAATAAGAACAAAATGCCGTTGGTATGTACAAAGTCCCATCTTTTACAAAAGCATAAGAGGTAGGGTCCCAAGCGGTGTATCCCCGTGCCTCAAAAGTAGCACGCAAACCACCAGAAGGGAAGGAAGAAGCGTCCGGCTCACCCTTGGTAAGCTCCTTTCCGGAAAATTCCATTAAAGCCTTGCCGTCTCCGCCTACAGTAATAAAAGAGTCATGCTTTTCCGCGGTAATGCCGGTCATTGGCTGGAACCAGTGGGTATAATGGGTTGCGCCTTTTTCAACCGCCCAATCCTTCATAGCGCTCGCCACAACATCAGCCACGCTTTTTTCCAGTTCAGAGCCTTCATTCATTGTTTTTTTCAAGGACTGGTAAATATGTTTCGGCAACCTTTCACGCATCACAGAGTCGTTAAAAACCATGATGCCAAAGTTTTCGATGACATTGAATCTTTCAGACATAGACGAAACCTTCTTTCTGCGCATAAACGCAAATTTGCATAAGGCCCCCTGCGCACATCCTCGTGCGGACTGAAGGCAATCTATATTGGCGCCGGGACATACCGGCATACCGTCTTATAACAAAAAGGCGAATCAGTATAAATCGATCTTGCTGCTCGACAGATACCGAAACGCCCTTGTTTCGAATTACGGATCCAGACGGTTGACGTCTCTTGGGAACATGCTGGCCTCACGGATATTTGCGCGGTCAAGCAGCTTCATCACAAGACGTTCCAACCCGATGCCAAGCCCTCCGTGGGGCGGCATTCCATATTTGTGGATTTTCAGGTATTCTTTTAAGTCATCAGGGTCCATGTTCATAGCCTTCATCTTTTCGACCTGCTCCGTATAATCATGAATCCGCTGGCCGCCCGTAGTAATCTCAAGGCCACGGAACAGCAGGTCGAAGCTGAGGGCAAACCGACTGTCCTCCTTATCGTTCATTGCATAAAAAGGACGTTTAGCAGCCGGAAAATGGGTGATAAAAATAAAGTCACTGTTAAAGTTTTTCTTGGCGTAATCACAGAGGAAAACTTCATCGTCAGGACTCAGATCCGCCCGCTGGCGGCCGCCCAGGAGTTCCACTGCCTCCATAAAGGTAAGAGCGGGGATTTCCTTGATCTCCGGGAGCTCCGGAGCAAGAATCATCAGTTCATTCTGGTAGTGCTCCTTGAGATAGGCAACCACATATTTGAGCATTGCGGTCTCCATCTCCATGACATCTTCCATTCCGTCAATAAAGCCCATTTCAAAATCAAGGCCGGTATACTCATTCAGATGACGGGAGGTATTATGCCGCTCAGCCCGGAAAACAGGCCCAATTTCAAAAACGCGGTCAAAGAAAGCAACCGCCGTCTGTTTATAAAACTGAGGGCTCTGGTTAAGATATGCAGTCTGGTCAAAGTAGTCGAGCTTAAAAATATTAGCTCCGCCTTCCGCACCCGCCGCAACGATTTTCGGGGTATGGATTTCGGTAAAGCCTTCATTTAACATAAACTCACGGAAGCCGGATACAACACCTTCTGTAAATTTAAAGACAGCGCGCTCGTAAGGGTTACGGAGCGCAACCGAGCGGTTATCCAGGTTCGCGTCAAGCGAACAGCCCAGCCGGCGCTGGCCAACCTTCAAGGGGTATTCCTCCGCCGGAACGGAAAGCAGCTCCGCCGAACGGATGGAAACCTCCAGCCCGTAAACGGCACGGGATTCTTCCCGTAGAACACCTGTAATCCGGACGTAGCAACCAACTTTAATATCGTCGACCGTACATTCACATTCATCGGCGGCATAAACCGTTTGAAGGAGGAAACGGCCGGTCCGAAGAACAAAGAAACGGATAGACCCCATATCACGCACCCGGTGAACGCAAGCCTCGACGGTTACAGTCTCACCGATCTTTGTTTTAAGCTCCTCTATGGTTATGGAGGCTTTGGCCCCATCGCCACAAACTTTGATCAAATTTTTCACCTCATTGTTTCTATGACAATTTATTCTCTAATGCAGTTTTAATATCTTTGGGGTTTGCAATACCCTTCAGGCGGGAGGTACACTGGCCCATCAGGAAACCAAACACCTTTTTCTCCCCTGCCCGGTACTGTTCCACCAGATCAGGACGTTCGGCCATCACCGCGCAAATTACTTCATCGACCGCGCCCATATCATTTACAACAAGGAAGCCGTTTGCCTTTGCAATCTCCTCCGGATGCGCTGGGTTTTCCAGCATATACCGCAGAATTGTCTTCCCATCATTCCGGCTTACCTTACCCTCGTCTACCATTTTGACTAAAGTAGCAAAATGCTCTGCGGAGAACGGAATATCATCGGTTTCCGTTTCTTTCAGACGGCGCAAAAGCTCTGTCAGAACAAAATTACAGATATTTTTATAGTTCGGGTAAACCGAAACTGCGGCGTCAAAGAAATCAGACAATTTAACGTCGTTCACAATAATTTTAGAATCGGTTTCAGAAAGGCCATATTCTACCATATACTGTTTCAGCCGTTCATCAGGAAGTTTGGGAAGAGAAGCACGGATTGCGGCCAGGTCTTCGTCAGTAAAATTCACCGGCTGGATATCCGGCTCAGGGAAATAACGGTAATCCTGCGCGTCTTCCTTACTCCTCATCGGTTTGGTGGTACCGTGGTTATCGTTAAAACGCCGGGTCTCCTGAACCACCTTTTCCCCTTTGTCCAGAAGCTCCGCCTGGCGTTTGATTTCATAATCAATCGCCCTGGTAATGGATTTGAGGGAGTTCAGGTTTTTGATCTCCGCACGTGTGCCGAACTCTTTAGCATCCGGCGGCATGATGGAGATATTGACATCCGCACGAATAGACCCCTGTTCCATTTTACAGTCACAGACCCCCGCATACTGAAGCAGAAGGCTTACCTGTTCTACAAACGCCCGCGCCTCTTCAGCAGAAGAGAGGTCTGGTTCGGTGACGATCTCGATCAGCGGAACACCGCAGCGGTTGTAATCCGCAAGACTGGTGGCGTTGATATCATCATGCACCAGTTTTCCCGCGTCTTCTTCAAGGTGGATGCGGTTGATCCGAATCCATTTCTCGCCTTTCTCCGTCTCGATTTTCACCTTGCCGTTGATACATAACGGCAAATCGAGCTGTGAAATCTGATACGCTTTTGGAAGATCAGGATAAAAATAGTTTTTACGGTCAAACTTCGAATACTTATTAATAGAGCAGTTCATGGCAAATCCGGCTTTCACCGCATATTCCACCGCCCGCTGGTTAAGAACCGGAAGGGTTCCCGGAAAACCGCTGCAGACAGGACAGCAGCGGGAGTTCTGGTCTCCGCCGAATTCGGCGGAACAGGTGCAGAACACTTTGGAATCGGTTAAGAGTTCCGCGTGTATTTCAAGCCCTATCACAGGGATATACTGCATGTAGTTCACCGCCTCATTCTTTATAATACAGGTGCCACGCGTTTGAAATCTCTTTCAAACGCGTCAGCCATCTGGATAATCCTCGCTTCATCAAAGGCCTTTCCGACAATCGACATGCCAATCGGCATCCCGTTTTTTCCGTAGCCGCAAGGGGTAGAGATTGCAGGAAGACCGGCGATATTCACCGTAACGGTGCAGATATCGGCAAGGTACATCTTAGCCGGATCGCTGATCCCTTCGTCAAACCCAAACGCTGTGCTCGGCGCGGTCGGGGTAACCATCACATCGCACTCTTTAAAAATCGCGTTATACTCCTCTCGAATTTTCCCTTTTAAATAGAGGGCCTTTTTATAGTATGCATCGTAATAGCCGCTCGCAAGCGCATAGGTCCCAAGTAAAATCCGGCGTTTGACTTCGGTTCCAAAGCCTTCATCACGGGTTTTGCGGATCAGGGCATTATAGTCATCCTCACCCTGTGCACGGTAACCATACTTAATGCCGTCGTACCGGGAGAGATTGGAGCTTGCCTCAGCGGAGGAGATTAGGTAGTAAGCTGGAATCGCATATTTAAGGCTCGGCATGGAAACCTCAACTGCTTTTGCACCCATTGCCTCGTAAGCCTTAACTGCAGCGTAAACGCTCTCTTTTACCTCGTCGTCAATCCCCGCCTCAAAAAACTCTTTGGGAACAGCTATTTTGAGACCCGCGACACTCTGCCCAATCAGACTGAGCGCATCCCCGTGCGGGTGGCGAGAGGTTGTGCCGTCATGCGGGTCAAAGCCGCAAATACTATTAAAAACTATACCGCAGTCATAGGCAGAATTCGCAATCGGCCCAATCTGGTCAAGCGAGCTTGCAAAGGCCACCAGGCCGAACCGAGAAACCGAGCTGTAAGTCGGCTTCAGGCCAGTCACACCACAGAATGAGGCCGGCTGGCGGATAGAACCGCCAGTGTCTGAACCCAACGCAACCGGCGCCATAGAAGCGGAAACGCAGGCGGCAGAACCGCCGGAAGATCCGCCAGGCACCTTGCTGCTATCATACGGATTTACCGTTTTTGCAAAGTAAGAGGTGGCGGTTGAACCGCCCATGGCGAATTCATCCATGTTGAGCTTTCCGAGCATAACAATATCCTGCCCGCAAAGTTTCTCCATGACAGTCGCCTGATAAGGAGGAACAAAGTCCTCCAGCATTTTGGATGCACAGGTGGTTTTAACGCCCTGTGTGCAGATATTGTCTTTAATTCCAAAGGGAATGCCAGTTAGCGGAGCGGCCTCCCCCGCATCAATTCTCCACTGGGCTGCCTCCGCCTGCTCCAGTGCAGAATCTTCACATACGGTGATAAAACTTTTGACAAGGGGGTCTTTTTCAGAAATCCGTTCCAGATAAGCTTTCGTAAGCTCAGGCGCGGAAATTTCTTTTTGATCCAGTTTCGCCCGCAGGTCTTTCACCGTCAGATTTTGAAAATCCATTTCTTTACCTTCCTTTAAAAGACTTTTGGGACTTCGAAGTAGTTGTCTTCTTTTTCTTTGGCGTTTTCAAGAATTTGATCCGTTGGGTAAGACGGGGCGGATTCATCCCCGCGGACATCTGCAAAATAAACGCCGGAATCGCGGTGAATATCCCCCTCAACCGATACTTCTTTAATAGAATCCATAATCCCAATAATGACTTCCATATCCGAGGTAAAACTCTCAAGTTCTTCGTCTGTCAGCGTTAATTTACTGAGGTTACAAAGGTGCTGAATCAGCTTGACGTCGCCCATTTTTTTACCTTCCAATCACTGGTTCTTGTTATGTCTTTTTGTTATGACAGAATTATACTACATTTCCTGCACACTTTCAAGTGTGAATGTTATACATATTTAAACTTGCAAATTGGCCGTTTTTTATTAAATCGGGCAAACAAGTCAGAAAAAGCCTTAACACACGGAGATTTTTCCCTAAATTTCGCCTGTACTTTAAACGTGTTTTTTTATTTTTTCACTTGGAACATTATAGCTTTTTTAATATTTTTGCAAGTTTAAAATAAAAAAATTGCAAAAACTACTTGACAGGAGCGCAAAAACCATGTTATAAATAAATTGCTAAAAGCGCTGTGTTTAGTATATGGCGGTTGGTCCGCTTCATTCAAACAGCAGGCTTACCTGTGCTTTACTTATAAAGGAGTGAGTATATGTTGCAGAAAGAAGGCAAGTTCCGGAATCCGTCAGGATGTGCCATTTCCGGCATGATCCATCGTAGGGGTGAACGGGTGGCGGGAGACAAAATTATAACCTCCATCTCTTATATGCACGACCGCTCCAATGGTTTGGGCGGCGGGTTTGCGGGTTACGGAATTTATCCCGAATACAAAAACCAGTATGCACTTCATCTATTTTATGATGATGAAGCCGCCAAAAATGAAACCGAACGGTTTCTGGAACGGCATTTTGATGTTTACGACATCAACAGGGTCCCTACAAGACAGCACCCGCGGATTACAAACCAGCCGCTGATCCTGCGCTACTTTGCGAATCCGAAGAAATCGAAAATAGAACAGTCCGCGCTGGATGAGCGGGAATTCGTTGCGCGGTGCGTCATCAATATCAACCATAAAATAAAAGGCGCTTATGTTTTTTCCAGTGGGAAGAACATGGGCGTATTCAAAGCAGTCGGGTTCCCGGAAGACGTCGGTGAATTCTACTGCCTGGAGCAATACAAGGGTTACTGCTGGACAGCGCATGGACGCTATCCGACCAATACGCCCGGCTGGTGGGGCGGCGCCCATCCCTTTGCTCTTCTCGATTACTCCATTGTACATAACGGGGAGATTTCGTCTTATGACGCCAACCGGCGCTTTATTGAAATGTTCGGCTATAAATGCGACCTCCTGACCGATACTGAGGTCATCACTTATATGATTGATTATCTTAACCGCAGACAGGGAATCGGCTTTGAGGATATCGCTTCGATTCTCGCCGCTCCATTCTGGAGCGAAATCGAGCGGATGCCGGAGCCGGAGCGGGAAAAGCTCACCTATTTCCGAAATGTTTTCTCCAGCATGCTGGTCACCGGCCCTTTCTCAATCCTGCTTGGCTTTGAAGGCGGGCTGATGGCCCTTAACGACCGGCTCAAGCTCCGCTCTATGGTTGTTGCCGAAAAAGAAGACATCGTATACGTTGCCAGCGAAGAATGCGCCATCCGCGCCGTCTGCCCGGATGCCGAAAATGTCTGGTCGCCCCGCGGCGGGGAACCGGTCATCGTAACATTGGAGGGATGAGCCATGCCAGTTCGTTATATCTATCCGGGTTACGAAGTAATCCGGAACGAAAACAGATGTATCCGCTGCCGGGTCTGCGAGCGCCAGTGCGCCAACGAAGTGCATCATTATGACAGCGACCTCGACAGGATGGCTGCGGACGAGTCGAAATGTGTCAACTGCCACCGCTGTGTTTCACTCTGCCCGACCCGGGCTTTGAAAATTGTCAAGACCGACCACGGCTTCCGCGAGAACGCCAACTGGAGCAAGGATTTGATCTACGATATCTACCGCCAGGCGGAATCGGGCGGCGTCCTTCTCTCGAGCATGGGGAACCCCAAGCCCTTTCCGGTATACTGGGACAAAATCCTGATTAACGCAAGCCAGGTCACCAACCCTTCTATCGACCCGCTCCGCGAGCCGATGGAAACCAAAGTAATTTTGGGCAAAAAAACGGAAAAGATTCAGTTTAACGAAGACGGGAGCGTCAATACAAAAACCGATCCGCAGATCACCCTTGCCACGCCGATTATGTTCTCGGCGATGTCCTACGGCTCGATCAGCAAAAACGCCCATGAAAGCCTGGCACGAGCAGCGGCTGAGCTCGGCATTCTGTACAACACCGGTGAGGGCGGCTTACATAAGGATTTTTACCAGTACGGCCCCAACACCATTGTACAGGTCGCTTCCGGGCGGTTCGGCGTTCATTCCGACTATCTCAACGCCGGCGCGGCGGTGGAAATCAAGATGGGGCAGGGCGCGAAGCCGGGGATCGGCGGACATCTGCCGGGTGAAAAGATTGGTGAAGATGTCTCCCAAACCCGGATGATCCCGATGGGAACCGACGCGATCTCCCCCGCTCCGCATCACGACATTTATTCGATTGAGGATTTAAGGCAGCTGGTCTTTTCTCTAAAGGAAGCGACCAACTATACAAAGCCGGTCATCGTCAAGATCGCGGCCGTCCACAACGTCGCCGCCATCGCCTCGGGCATCGCCCGTTCCGGCGCGGATATCATCGCCATCGACGGGTTCCGCGGCGGTACCGGCGCGGCGCCGACCCGGATCCGGGACAATGTTGGCATCCCGATTGAGCTCGCCCTTGCGGCGGTTGATTCCCGTCTGCGGGAGGAGGGTATCCGCAACAATGTTTCCGTTGTAGTCGGGGGAAGCGTACGCTGTAGCGCCGACGTCGTCAAGGCGATCGCCCTCGGCGCAGACGCCGTCTACATCGGCACCGCCGCCGTCATGGCGCTTGGGTGCCATCTCTGCCGGAGCTGCCACGCGGGCAAATGCAACTGGGGCATTGCGACTCAGCGCCCGGACCTGGTTAAACGGCTCAACCCGAACGTTGGCTACCAGAGGTTAATCAACCTCGTCCACGCCTGGGATCATGAAATCAAAGAGATGATGGGCGGCATGGGGATCAACTCAGTCGAAGCGCTCCGGGGCAACCGGCTGATGCTCCGCGGCGTGGGACTCAACGACCGCGAGCTTTCCATCCTCGGCATCAAGCACGCTGGAGAATAGGAGGACGGCAGAATGAAACGGGTATATGTAAATGAAGACTGGTGCCTCGGCTGCCACCTCTGCGAATATTACTGCGGCCTTTCAAACAGCGGCATGGCCGACATGGTCAAAGCCTTCAGCGGAGAGAAGAAACCCCTTCCCCGGATCAGGATTGAAGAGGGCGACGGGATCAACTTTGCGGTCCAGTGCCGCCACTGTGAAAGTCCTTTCTGCGTCAAGGGATGTATCACCGGCGCGCTGTCGGTGAACCAAGACGGAATTATCAGCATTGATGAATCCCGCTGCGTTGGCTGCTACACCTGTGTTCTGTCATGTCCTTTCGGCTGCATTGTCACAAGCGAGGACGAAAAGGCAGTAAAAAAGTGCGACCTCTGCCTGAAAAACGGCGGCGAGCCCGCCTGTGTCAAAGGATGTCCCAACAGAGCCATTGTATTTGAAGAAAGGTAGGATTTCACCATGAACTATGTGATCATCGGCAATTCTGCCGCGGCTATAGGCGCTGTTTCCGGAATCCGCGCCATTGATAAAGCCGGAGCCATCACCGTTATTTCCGACGAACCGTACCACACCTATTCCCGCCCGCTGATCTCTTACTGGCTCCAGGGAAAGGTAACGGACGAAAAAATATATTACCGGGAGCCGGACTTTTATGAAAAGAACTGCTGTTCTGCCATTTTGGGAAAGAAAGTAACGGCAATCCACCCGGATAAAAAAGAACTTTCACTGGATGACGGGGATAAAATCTCTTACGACAGGCTGCTGGTTGCCACCGGTTCCTCCCCTTTTGTCCCGCCAATGAAAGGGCTTGAGAGCGTCAAAAACCAGAGCACCTTTATGTCCTATGACGACGCCAAAAAAGTGAAATCGATGGTCACCCCGAATTCCAGGGTACTGATTATCGGCGCGGGCCTGATCGGCCTGAAGGCCGCCGAAGCGCTGGAAGGAAAATGCGCCGAGATGACCATCATTGACCTGGCGGACCGGATTCTCCCCAGCATCCTCGACCTGGAGGGGTCTGCCATCATGCAGAAACACATTGAAAGCCGGGGGGCGAAATTCGTCCTGAACCAGTCGGTCGCAGAATTTAGCGGGAATCAGGCCACCCTCAAAAACGGCGATATTCTCAACTTTGATGTTCTCATCGTAGCGGTAGGCGTCCGGCCGAATACCGCGCTGGTTTCCGAAGCGGGCGGCAAAGTTGACCGCGGCATCCTCACCGACAATCGTCAGCGCACCTCCTTAAAGGATATTTACGCGGCGGGTGACTGCACCGTCAGCCACGATATTTCAAGCGGTTCAGACCGGATTCTCGCCCTTCTTCCCAATGCTTATATGCAGGGAGAGGTTGCCGGCTGCAATATGGGAAAGGCGGACTCCGCAGTTTATAACAAGGCGATTCCAATGAACGCCATCGGCTTTTTCGGGCTGCACATCATCACCGCCGGGACCTATCAGGGCGAGTGCTACTCTCGTCAGACCGAAACCGGATATAAAAAGCTGTTCTATCAGGATAATCTGCTGAAAGGGTTCATCCTGATTGGCGACGTCAACCGCGCCGGGATTTATACCTCGATGATTAAGGAGCAGACCCCGCTTGATTCCGTCAACCGGGAAATGCTGTTTGAAAATCCCGTGCTGATGGCGTTCGGAAAACCCTACCGCCTGGAAAAGCTGGGCGGCATCAAAGGCGAATAAGGGAGGGGCTTTCATGAAAATAGACGCGACAGGTCTCCACTTCAAGATGCTCAATCAGATGATTAAGGAAAGCGGAGAGAATGAAATAGAAGTTCAGAGCCTTCTCGGCCAGCGGTACATCGGCGCCGGGATGGAACCCGGGAAAACGCTGACGCTCTGCGGTACGCCGGGGAACACGCTGGGCGCTTATTTAAAAGACAGCACGATTATTGTCTACGGGAACGCACAGGATGCAACCGGAGACACTATGGACACCGGGAGGATTGTCGTTCACGGCAATTCCGGCGACACGACCGGCTACGCGATGCGGGGCGGCGAAATTTATATTAAAGGAAACGCGGGGTACCGGGTCGGCATCCATATGAAGGCATACGAAGAACACTTCCCGATTATTGTCATCGGCGGGAAAGCGGGGGATTTCCTCGGCGAATATCAGGCTGGGGGAATCGTTATCGTTCTCGGTATCGGCTGTGAAGGCGTACCGGTCGGCAGATACTGCGGCACTGGGATGCACGGCGGAAGTATTTTTATCCGGAGTGAAGAGCCGCCGGAAAACCTGCCCGCGCAGGTCACCTGCACCGAATGCACAAACGAAGACTTAAAGCAGATCGAACCGTATGTTTCCGAATACGCAGCTTACTTTGACAAAGACGCCAAAGAACTTCTGCGGTCTAAATTTTACAAACTGCTGCCCAACTCAAACAACCCTTACCGGCAGTTATACGTACAGAATTAAAAGGCACCCAAGGAGGTCAGAACCATGCTGAACTTATTAATCATCTGCCGCGGCGGTGAAATGCTGACCGCACTTCAGGACTCGGCAAACGCACTGACCACTCCTGCAGCAACTACCATTTTCCACTCCGCGGCCGATACGCTCTGCTATTTCGCCGCGGACAGCGTTCCCGCATACGACATGGCTATCATCAACGCCCCTCTTCCCGATGAATACGGCAACGAACTTGCGAGAAAACTTTACGATTCCTTTGGTATTCCCTCTGTTTTGCTTACACCGGCTGAATACTTGGAAGAAATTGAACGGTATTTCGAAGGGATCCCCTGCTTTCCCCTGGCAAAACCAATTGGAAAAAGCACACTGTCCCAAGGGATCCAGCTCGCGTGCGGCGCTTTCCGACAAATATCCCGCCTCAACACTGAAAATGAAGCCCTTCAGAAAAAAATGGAGGACTTTAAAGTAATAGACCGTGCGAAATGCACCCTGGTCGGAATTCTGAAAATGAACGAACAACAGGCGCACCGCTACATTCAGAAGCAGGCGATGGACCAGCGGGTGAAGCCCCGCGTCATCGCTGACGGTATTCTGAAAACCTATGAATTTTAGAATGGATTTTACCGATGAAGTTACATTTTACAAAAATGCACGGAGCAGGAAACGACTACATCTATGTAAACTGCTTCGTCGAAAACATCCCCGAACCCGAACAGGTTGCAAAAATTGTAAGCGACCGCCACTTCGGAATTGGTTCCGACGGACTGGTGCTGATAATGCCCTCCGATACCGCGGATGTACGGATGCGGATGTTCAATGCCGACGGCTCCGAGGGAAAAATGTGTGGGAACGCTTCCCGCTGCGTTGGAAAATACGTCTATGAAAACGGCCTTGTCCGCAAAACGGAAATTACGATGGAAACCCTCAGTGGGATCAAACGGCTCTTTCTGGAAGTTGAAAACGATAAGGTCAAATCGGTGACAGTGGATATGGGACGCCCTGTGCTGACCCCCTCTCTGATTCCTGTTCTGGGAAACGGGGACAGTTTTATTGGCCAGCCGGTGATGGTAAACGACATCTGCTACCGGATGACCGCCGTTTCAATGGGGAATCCGCACAGCGTAATTTTCTGCGGCGAGGTTGCATTCCTCCCCCTCGCGGAGATGGGGCCGGATTTTGAAAATCTGCCGATCTTCCCCGAACGGGTAAACACCGAGTTTGTCCGCGTGATCGACCAGAAGATGCTGGAAATGCGGGTCTGGGAACGTGGATCCGGTGAGACGCTCGCCTGCGGAACCGGCGCCTGTGCCAGTGCGGTTGCCGCCGTTTTAAACGGTTACTGCAAACAAGGCGAGGAAATTACCGTCAAACTTTTAGGCGGCGAACTGAAGATCACCTATACAACCGAGGGGCGGGTCATGATGCGCGGCAGCGCCACCCATGTTTTTGACGGCGTTATCAATCTTGCTTAAAATGGAGGGACAATATCTGTATGGCTGAAATCAACGGGAATTTTCTGAATATGAAAGAAAGCTATCTCTTCTCCGACATTGCCAAAAAGGTGGCCGCTTACCAGGAAGCGCACCCTGAAAAACGGGTGATCCGCCTTGGAATTGGCGACGTCACGCTGCCGCTGACCCCCTCTGTCACCGCTGCAATGCACGCGGCGGTGGATGAAATGGGTAAGGCGGAATCATTCCACGGCTATGGCCCGGAACAGGGCTACGGTTTCCTTCACCACGATATCGCCTCCTATTACCAGCGCCGCGGCGTTGCGCTTGTCGCCGATGAAATCTTTGTCAGCGACGGTGCGAAAAGCGACATCGGAAATATCACCGACCTTTTTTCTGCGGAGAATACGGTGTTAATCCCAGACCCGGTCTATCCGGTCTACGTTGACACCAACATCATGGATGGACGTAGGATTGTCTACCTGAACGCAGACGAGTCCAACGAATTCTTGCCAATGCCGCCCGCCGACATCAAAGCAGACCTGATCTATCTCTGTTCCCCGAACAACCCGACCGGGGCGGTTTACTCCAAAGATCAGCTCAAAACCTGGGTGGATTACGCGCTGGACTGCGGCGCGGTCATCCTCTTTGACGCGGCGTACGAGGCCTATATTGCCGATCCCTCCCTTCCCCACAGTATTTATGAAATTAGCGGCGCAAAAAAATGCGCGGTTGAATTTTGTTCCCTTTCAAAGACCGCGGGCTTTACCGGCACCCGTCTGGGTTATACCGTCGTTCCTCACAAGCTGATTCTGAAGTACGGCGGACAAGAGGTTTCTCTCAACCGCCTCTGGCTTCGCCGTCAGACCACCAAATTCAACGGCGTTCCCTATATCATCCAGAGGGGCGCTCAGGCCGTTTTCTCCCCGGAAGGGCAGAGAGAAACGCAGGAGCTGGTCGCCTACTATATGAAAAACGCCTCTGTCATTGCAGAAGCGCTTTCGGCAAAGGGAATTCCCTATTTTGGCGGGATCAACTCCCCTTACATCTGGATGAAATGCCCGGAAGGATTGAAATCGTGGGAGTTTTTTGACGAGCTCCTGAACCGGTGCAGCGTTGTCGGCACCCCCGGCGCGGGCTTTGGCGCGAACGGGGAAGACTTCTTCCGTCTAACTTCCTTCGGAAATCGTGAGGACACACGGGAAGCAATGGAACGTTTTTCCAAAACATTTTAGCCTAAATTTTTCCGCCAACTCCAAAGCCACAAAAATGGGCCGCCTTGCTAATAACAAAGCGGCCCATTTTTATCTTATGTTCCCCACCAAAAACGTCATAGCACTTAAAAAGGTAAACCATGCACTTTACCGTCACAAAAGCGGCAGAGAATACTTTCCATGCTCCCCTGGAAAAAGCTTTTGGTTTTCTTTCTATCTCAAACATGTTATGATAAATAAAAACACAAACGCAGGGGGCGGACATGAAGCACTGTTTTCTCATCAATCCCGTAGCCGGAAAAGGCCTGGTTCAGAAAAAACTTGCGGAACAGGCCCACGAAACAGGAAAACGGCTTGGATTGGATTTTGAATTATATGAAACGCAAGGGCAGGGTGACGCCATAGAATATGTTTGCAAAACCTGCCGGCAGGTTTCTTCCCGCGTGCGGTTTTACGCATGCGGCGGGGACGGTACCTTTCAGGAGGCCGTGACCGGAGCACTGGGTTTTTCACAGGCTGAAGTCACGGTGATTCCCTGCGGAAGCGGAAACGACTTTGTACGCAGTTTTGCCGTCCCGGATGATTTTTCAAACCTGGAACGGCAAATTGACGGCGTCCCGTTCCAATGCGATCTGCTGCAGGTCAACGACCGCTATGCCGTAAATCTCTGCAACGTCGGCTTTGATGCGGATATCGCCTACCATATGGATAAATTCAAGAAAATCCCGTTTATAGGCGGGTCGGCGGCATACAACATTTCACTGGTTTTTAATCTGCTGAAGAAGCTTGGCAAGAAAATGACCCTCCAGCTTGATAATCAGCCCCCGTTTACAGCAAACAACCTTTTGGCGGCGGCCGCAAACGGGCGTTTTTACGGCGGAGGTTATGAGGCCGCGCCGCTCGCCCAGCTGAACGACGGCATTCTGGATCTTTGCAGGGTAGATAAAATTTCCCGTTTCCGGATT
Source organism: Oscillospiraceae bacterium (assembly GCA_902766785.1). GTDB lineage: Bacteria > Bacillota > Clostridia > Oscillospirales > Ruminococcaceae > Metaruminococcus_A. Next base: position 27,909 of record CACXEO010000003.1, read on the forward strand.
GCCGGCTTTGTCCGGTTTTACAAGCACGGCCAGCACCTAGACATACCGGGCCTGCGAAATGTGGTGCATTATGACAAATGCCGCTCCCTGCGGATCAAAAGCGACAAACCGCTCCGTTTTGTTCTGGACGGCGAGGCTTATACGTCTGCCGACGTCACTGTACAAGTTCTTCCCAGCGCTTTTACCCTTTCCGTTCCGCAAAGCTGTATTCCTCAAGAGGCGTTTTTTCAACCCGAGGCTGCTCTTTCTCACTGACGCCGCGTGGGTTAAAAGCCTCTAAACCATGGCGCCCATGTATAATAGAAGCCATTCCCGGCTGGGAATGGCTTTTCTCATTTTATTTTGTGCTGTGCGTAGAACTCCCGTAAATTCTTCTTTTCCTCTTCCGGCAAATCGGCCTTTTTTACCCCGCGGACAGCGCCCTCGAGCGCCAGAAGCCGGTGGATACAGGCGGACGGATCAATCCGCTGAATTTTAAGCCACGCCTCCCTGCTTCCGGTTTGTCTCAGTTCATCGCAGGTCAAAATTCCTACCCTATTTAGTTGTCCTTCCAATACCTTGCCCAGGTTGGGCAACTTTGTGAGCTCCCCCATAACGCGCCTCCGTTTTACGCCTTAATTCCTTTATTTACACTACAGACAAACTGAAACCGGCCGATTAAGCCTCTTCCTTTCAGAATACGGCTGCCGGATACTTTACATATGAGGTAAAAAACGCTCCATCACCGCCTGCGCCACCCGGATGCCGTCAACCGCGGCACTCATAATGCCGCCAGCGTAACCGGCTCCTTCCCCACATGGATAAATATTTGGGTGGGAAACCGCACGGAGATTTTCATCACGCTCTATTCGGACTGGCGATGAAGTGCGCGTTTCCACGCCGGTCAGAACGGTATCCGGTGCGTCGAATCCATGCTGCTTCCTTCCAAAATGTCGCAGCCCATCCCGGAGCATCCGGTTGATCCTTTCCGGGAAAAGAGCATCGAAATTACCCGGAGAAACACCAAGCTGGTAAGAAGGCACGACCCTGCCGAAATCATAGCCGGTTTTTCCGGAAAGGTAACGGCCTGCCGTCATAACCGGGGCACAATAATCTGCCCCTCCCATCCGGAAAGCAGCCTGCTCGAGCTGATGCTGAAAAGAAATCCCATCAAGAGGAGACGACCCGTAATCCCGGGGGCCAACCGAGACAACCAGCGCCGCATTTGCGTTTTTCTGGTCACGGGCAAACTCGCTCATCCCATTGACTACAACCGTATCCGGTTCTGAAGCGGACGGAACCACAAACCCGCCCGGACACATACAGAAGGTATAAACAGCCTCCCCATCCTCCCGGTGAGAAAGCTGGTATTCCCCCGTAGGCAGAAGCGGATGCCCTGCAAACTCATGATAAAGCGCCCGGTCCACCTCGGTTTGAAGGTGTTCGACCCTGACCCCTACTGAAAAAGGCTTCGGCGTTAAAACAAATCCCTTTTCCGCCAGCATTCCAAATGTGTCCCGCGCGCTGTGGCCGATTGCCAGTATCAGCGCCGCGGCTTCCAGTTCCCCGCCGTTTTCAAGCAACACCGTAAGGCGTTTTCCGTTTTCACAAATTCCGCTGAGCTTGCTGTTAAAGCGTATTTCTCCCCCGTTTTGCAAAATCCGCCTCCGGATGCTCCGCACCACGTCCTTTAAATGATCGGTGCCGACATGGGGTTTCGCTTTGGTAAGAATCTCCTCCGGGGCGCCAAACTCCACAAACCGTTTCAAAACGTAACCGCACCTCGAATCACCAATCCGGGTGGTCAGTTTTCCATCTGAAAAGGTACCTGCACCCCCTTCGCCGAATTGAACGTTGCACTCCGGGTTTAAGAGGCCGCCCGTCCAGAACCGTTTCACCGCTGCGGTTCGCTCTTCTACCTTTCCGCCGCGTTCCAGCACCACCACGCGGTACCCCTGCTCCGATAAAAGCAGCGCGGCAAACATGCCGGCAGGGCCAAACCCCGCCACTACAACCGGAGCATCTGCCTTTTCTGTGCCACGGCTGACAGAAAACGCCTCCTCTCGCCGAAAAACGACATGCGGGTTGCACAACCGTTTTACTAAAGCTTCTTCATCGCCGCAGAATTCCAGCAAAACCGAACTGACCAGAGATAGTTTCCCTTTGCGGGCGTCTACAGACGTTTTAGAAACCGCCGCTTTCCTGATTGAGGAACGGCTCGTCCCAAGTTTGAGCAACGCCTTTTCAACAATGTTGTCCCGCGGCTCTTCCAGTCTGCTTCGAATATCAGATACCAATATCGGCACGCTCTGCCTCCTTTTCAGCAATAAAGCAGCCGTGCTTTACACAGCCGCTTTATCAATCATTGCTCACTGCCACACATAGACGACCGCTGTATATTCTCCGACCGCCCAAACCCCGTTTTTAGAGGGGAACTTCACAGTGACCGGAACGGTATACTGTCCCTTTCCCTTGATGTCGGTATTCATCAGATCAATTTCGCCGACTACGTCCTGAGAAGAAATACCGACAAGGTCAGTGGGACTGCCGATCACTTTGACCGAATTGATCGTTCTTGTCACTACCCTGGCGTTATAGCCCGCCGGAATATTTGCAAGCTTCAGGTTACTGTTGCTAATCCAGGTGTTTTTCGAAGTCAGGTTTGAAGTATCAAACGTAACAGTGACCTTTGTGAGATTGGTTATATTTTTAAATCCAGTCGGCAGTTCAACTTCAAAATCCTTGCCATAATTCAGGTCAAACTGCTTAAAGTCCACATATCCCACCTTGAGTTCCGTCATGTTTTCAATTACCTCAACGGGCGCCGCAACCTGAATGGAGGCGCTGCTCATATTGAACTTTAAGTCCGCCGTGGAAACCCCCGACGGCACATTGAGATAATCAAAGGTAAGCGGCAGGACCTTCTGCTTCAAAACGGGAATGGTAACAGAGAATTCCTTTGAAGATAATGTGAATTTATTTTCTTCCGGGTCCATCAGCCGACCGTCAACATCGTAAATTTCAAGCGTCCCCTTGGTTGTCAGGGTGCTGGAAATCTCCTCGCTTACATCGGTGCGAACCACACACCTGTTTTTATCAATCTGGTTTACGTTCTGCTCTGGCCCGGTAATTGTAACCTGCTTGGGTGACACAGTCGCCACAGGATCCCCCTTGATGTAGCCCTCCGCAACTTTAACGTTGGGGGCTTCCGCAGTAAGATCAAAGGTCTTGCTCGCAATCCGGTCAAACCGGACGGTAACCTTGCCCGGGTTCCAGGACAGGATTTCAAATTCCCTGGTGGTATCCACTTTCTGAACAACAACTTCCAGCTCATATTCGCCAGCAGTTGAAACCGAAGTCGGATAAGCGACCGCACTGAAATCATCGGCGGTCAGCGTACCGACCTGGTACCGTTTCCCCTTGACGGAAATGCTGATCGTCTGGTCGCCGCCTTCCACAACGTCAAGGCCCATCTGCTGGGCGGTAGACTGTTCTACCGCTACCCGAACAGGGACATTGTGAATCGTAGCTTCAACGTTCGGGTTTACAATCAACGCTACCAAAAACCACCCGATCACCGCCGCGAGCACAGAAAGGATTTTTACGAAAAAATCATTGTCAAACAGCCTGGAAATCCAGTTCCCTTTAAACCATTTCATCGTCTGAACCTCCCCAGCAGGCCCTTTTTCTTCTCTTTTTCAGTATCTTTCGGAACCAGCCTGTCCTGCAGGAGCTGTGTCAGCGTAAAAGAGTTGAACCCCCGCTCAAGGTTCGCGTTTTCGGCAACCGAAATCACGCCGGTCTCTTCAGAGACGACAATAATGATCGCATCTGAGCTTTCGCTCATGCCCAAAGCGGCGCGGTGGCGTGAGCCGAGCTGCTTGTCCAGGTATTCCCCCTTCTGTGTGCTGGGCAGGAAACATCCCGCCGCCAACACACGGCCGTCCCGCATAATAACAGCGCCGTCGTGCATCGGCGAATTGGGATAGAAAATGTTGCACAGCAGTGCAGCACTCGCCTTTGCGTCAATAATTGTCCCAGCAGGGAGGAGGTCTCCGAGCTTGGTTTTATTCTCAATAACAATCAATGCACCAGTTCTGGTATTTGAAAGCCGTTCACAGGCTTCAACCACCGCCGGAATGGCAGCAGACCACACCTGTGCCCGTTCAGACTGGGTTTCACTGCTTCCGAAACCACCCAGTTCAGTAATTTTTGTCCTCCCAACCTTTTCAAGAGCGCGCCGAAGTTCCGGCTGAAAGACAACAATGATTGCAAGCACACCGAACGTAAAGACGTTAGTAAGGATAAACGACAGGGTTTTCAGGCCGATAAGACTTGCGACAAAATAAGTTACGCCCAGAACTACCAGCCCCTTGACCAGCTGTTCTGCCCGCGTCTCACGCACAATCTTAATGGCCTTATACACAAGATAAGACACAAGGACAATATCAATAAAATCAGCAATGGTAAATGTTCTTACCACGCTGACCAGAGAGTTCCAGAAAAGCGATAAATACTGCATCCTGTGCCTTCCTTCTTTTCTTACTCGCCAGACCGGGAATCCACCCCGCTCTATACTTATTATATTGTACCAATAAAAAGAAGGAAATGCAACCGAGAACTGTCGGTGTTTACATCTTTTTTATTTCGCGGATCAAAGCGTCGGCGTCCTGCCGGGTTGTAAAAACACTCGGAGATACCCGTACTGCGCCCGTTTCGTGGGAGCGGTAAAATTTGTGGGCAAGAGGCGCGCAGTGAAGGCCGCTGCGAACAGCAATACCGGCCCGGTTAAGCCGTTCCCCAACCTCGCCGGAATCCATACTGTCATGCACAAAACTGATAACCGGAACATGAGCTCCTACCCGAAATTCCGGGTCCAGGACACGAATGTGCGAGTTATGCTCCAAAGCTTTAAAAATCGGCATACAAGTTGCCATTTCATGCCGGTAAATCCAACTTATCCCGCGTTTTTGAACAAAGTCCATCCCGCGGTTGAGTGAAAGAATCCCTACTGTGTTCACCGTTCCGCTTTCAAAACGGTCCGGCATAAAGTCAGGCTGTTCCAGCTCATTCGAAACACTGCCGGTCCCGCCCTCAAGAAGAGTTGACAGCTCCACACCGTCTCCCAGAAGCATCATTCCGGTCCCTGTCGCGCCATAAAGGCCTTTATGGCCTGCCATACAGACAATACACTTACCAAGGCGCTTTACGTCGATCGGCAGCACACCCGCCGTCTGCGCAGCGTCAACAATAAGCATCAGGTTTCTGGCGCGGCAGAGTGCCGCAAGCCTTTCTACCGGCATAATCCTCCCGCTCAGATTGGACGCATGGGTGCAGACGATTGCCTCGGTCTTCGGGGTAATCTGATGCTCAAAAGCCTGCACAACCTGTTCATCGGTCGGCCCTGGCTCCACGACGCTGCTGGTAACCCCAGCGCTTTTTCCCAAAGCATAAACCGGCCGCAGAACCGAATTGTGTTCCAGGCATGACATAATAACGTGCCCGCCGGGCTTCACCGCGCCTTTGATCGCCATATTCAGGGCATGAGTGCAGTTCAGGGTAAAGATGACGTTTTCCGGCTGGACGTTAAAAAACGCCGCCGCTTTCTTCCGCGTGTCGTACACCATAGCCGCGGCCCGCATAGACATTTCATGTCCGCTCCGTCCGGGGTTCCCCCCGAAATGTCTTGCCGCCGCCGACAGGCTCTGTACTACTGAATTCGGCTTAGGGTAAGTTGTAGCCGCGTTGTCAAAATAAATCAAGTCGATACCTCCATTCAGAAATTAGTTCCTTTTAACTTCTGAACCGTTATACCGGCGTTAATCCATTTCTACAATCCCCACAACTTTAATCCCAACCTGCTCGAGCATGGCGCGGATCATTTCAGAATCCCGCTTCGTCCAAATACTATAACCACAGCCGCACTTTGAATAGGCCAAAGGGGTTCGTTGAATGTTTGCAGTTATCCCCCGGCGGGACAGGTAATCCCTCGCCTTATATGCGTAGGTGATTGAACGGAGCATGATCAGCTGTTTTGCCATGAGTCATCACCAACTATATTATAGAATAGCCAAAAGACAATAGGAGCGCTGCCCGCCGCATCCGGGCAGCGCTCCTATTGTCATGATATGAACGCAGCGCAAAAACTGACAACACTTTTTTAACGGGGAAATTCTTCAATGAGCACGACTGCGTGAGCGGCAATCCCCTCTTTCCGCCCGCTGAAGCCAAGGCCTTCTTCTGTAGTTGCCTTTACACTGACAAATTCAGGCAGTATTCCACAGGCCTCTGCCAGCCGTTCCCGCATCCTTTCAATATACGCCCTGAGCTTCGGCGCCTGCGCGATTACCGTGCTGTCGACGTTTACCACCCGGCAGCCCTTGCTCTTTAAAAGGAAGAGAACCTTTTTAAGCAGTTCAATACTGTCCGCCCCGGCATAGGCAGTGTCGGTATCCGGAAACTGCGCACCAATATCCCCCAAAGCTGCCGCCCCCAGCAGAGCGTCCATTACCGCATGGGTCAAAACATCGGCGTCCGAATGTCCGAGCAGTCCAAGCGTATGGGGAATCTCAACTCCTCCCAGAATCAGCCGCCGGCCTTCCGCCAGACGGTGAACGTCATAACCATGCCCAATCCGGATCATCCGTTATTCTCCTTTCGCAAACGCGCCGGCCACAAGGAGGTCGTCCTTCGTCGTCAGCTTGATGTTTTTGTAATCTCCCTTTGTCATATAAACCCGATGCCCCGCATATTCTACCAGTTGGCAGTCGTCTGTAAACTCCAGCCCGTCCCGCCTCGCCGCTTCAACCCCTTCCAAATAAACCTCACGCCGGAACACCTGGGGAGTTTGAGTGGAAAAGAGCCGGTTCCTGTCCGGCGTCCGTTCAATAAAGCCGTCCTCCGCCACAACCTTAATGGTATCCTTGACCGGAACGCCCAGCGTAGCCGCGCCATACCGCCGTGCATCCCGGATCACCCGCTCAATGTCGTGCGGATCAATAAAAGGGCGGGCGCCGTCGTGGATCGCAAAATACCCGCTTGCTTTGGAAACAGCCATAATCCCCGCAAGGACCGACTGCTGGCGGGTAGCTCCGCCCACCGTGACCGCCCTGAGCTTTTGCAGGGAATACTCTCTCTGCCAGAGCCGGTACTGCTCCCGGTATTCCGGCTTTGTTACAACAACCGTTTCTTCTACCGACGGTGCTGATTCAAACGCGAGGAGGCTTCTTACTACCGCAGGGATCTCCCCCACTTTCAAAAATAATTTGTTTATACCCATCCGGGTGCTGCCGCCGGCCGCCACTATTATCGCAGATACCACGCCCGCACCTCCTTAGTTTTATTCGTACTGGCCTTATTGTAGCAAGATTTTAAAAAAGATACAACTTGCATTTACCATTTGCTTTACAGTCCTTATTTTTCTGGTGTATAATGGGAGCAGTGTATGAAACCCACGTTGAAAAGGAGTATTTCTATGAACCTTCTCACCCATATACAAGACCATTTTTTAATCTTTGACGGCGCATTTGGGACCGTTTTGATGAACGGCTGCCTGAAGCCCGGAGAAAACCCTACCGTTCTCAATATTACTCATCCGGAAGAGGTTTCCGCAATCCACAAAAACTACTTGAAAAGCGGCGCAATGGTCATCACCTTAAACACCTTCAGCTGCAGCCGGTTCAAGCTGAAAGGGCTTCCTTATAGCATGGAAGAACTGGTTAAGGCCGCTTTTGACTGTGCAGCCCGCGCAGTAGATGAAGCCGGGAAATCCGCCTATATTATTTACGACATGGGTCCCTGCGGCAAACTTCTTGAGCCAATGGGTGAAGTATCGTTCAGCGAAGCGTACGAACTGTGTAAGGAACAAGCACTCCTCGCGGAAAAATACGGGGCGGATGCAGTTCTCATTGAAACAATGGCCGACCTGTATGAGGTCAAAGCCGCACTGCTCGCCGTAAAGGAAAACACAAACCTGCCGGTATTCTGCTCCATCACAATTGAGCAAAATGGGCGCACTTATACCGGCGGCTGCATTGAAAGCATGGCGGCTATGCTGGAATCCCTTGGGGCGGATGCAGTCGGGATCAACTGCAGCGTCGGTCCTAAGGACCTCCTGCCTCATGCAAAAAAGCTGGCGTCGCTCACCAAGCTACCGGTCATTATCCAGCCGAACGCCGGGCTTCCGCAGGAGCATGACGATGTCACCACTTTCGACGTAACTCCGGAAGAATACGCTGAAGTAATGGCGGAACTCGCCAAAAGCGGGGTGAATATCCTGGGTGGCTGCTGCGGCACCAATTACGATCATATCCGGCTCCTCGCCGAAAAGGTGCTTCCACTTGAACCGGTAAAACGAAACGTTGCGCCCAGGAAAACGGCCTGCACGCCGTCCGTCTGCGTTGAAGTATCCGAAAACACTCCGGTTTTCTGCCTGGTGACGCCGGAAAACGCCGCCGAGCTGAGCGGGTATATTTCCTCGGACGATTTTGATAGCATTCTCGATATTGTTCTTGATAAGCTCTATGATGTGGAAGCAGAATATATCTTCTTAGACGCTACCCTGCTTCCAGGCGTTTCACCGCAGCAAATTTCGGCGCTTTTAAAACACCTGCAAACTGCTATTCGACTCCCCTTTGGCATTGCCGCACAAAGCGTAGAAGACGTTGAAACGATGACACGGGAGTACAACGGGAAAGCATGGATTAAATTGCCGTAAAACTGTTTTGGAAGCCGCGGGTTTCAGGTTGACAAAAATGGTATCCCCTGCCTTACCGGGCGGGATACCATTTTTGTCATATTACAGCTCTGTTCCGGATCATCCCCATATACTGCTTGGGGGAATAACCAAATTCTCCTTTAAAGCTGCGGGAAAAGTTGGAATAATCGTTAAATCCGCTCCGGATAAAGGAATCGTTTACCGTCCCGCCCTCCTGCAGAAGGGCGCGGGCATTCATCAACCGTTTTTTGAGAACGTACTGGTGCAGGGTAAACCCAACGTTTTCCTTAAACTGCCGGCTCAGATGGTATTTGCTGATGTAAAACTCCCGCGCCAGCGTATCGAGCGTCAGATCCCCGCAGAGATTTTCATTGATGTAATGGATAATATCGCTGATTTTCTCGTTATACCCAACCTCCGACAGATCATCCTCCGACATGTCAAAGTAAGCCTTGTTGAGCAGGACGAGCAGTTCGGTAATATACGCCCGGCTCAGCGTCGCGCTTCCATATGCATCGCTCCCATAAACTGCCTCCAGCCGCTCGTATATTTTTTTGATCATCCTGAACATCTCGTTTGAGGGGCGCAAGAGGTTGTTGTGATGACGGGCGGAGTCGTCAAAGCAGGCCGTAAGGTTGATCTCTCCCTGCTCAATTCTGCGGATGTAGCCGGGGTGGATCCAAACGACGATCCGTTCGTAAATTTTGCCCAGCTCAATCAGCGGGCGGTGAACCTCTTTGTTGTTGATCAACAGGATATCCCCCGGCTTGAGGTAGTAAGTCCGCCCTTCAATCACACAGTTGACCTTACCGGAGATAAAATAGTAAATCTCATAAAAATCGTGGTTGTGGTAATCGACGCTCAGCGGTTTGTTGTCAGAAAAATGGAAGAGCTCAAAATTCGGCCTGCTCATCACCTGCCTGGGGTTGAACTCCTGCTTGACAGCACTCATAAAAACATCTCCTTTCCCACATTTTCACATTCTTTTTTACATTTTTATAGTAAAGCAATTTTTTCTATTTTTCAAGCAATAATAGCTAATTTTTTTGCAAAAAATGATGTATACTGAAATCAACATTAAATCGGGAGGGATTTGCCTTGTCTTTTATCAACGATTCATTCATGCTGCAAAGCGATACCGCGCGGCTGCTATACCAAAACCATGCTGAGAAAATGCCGATCTTCGACTACCACTGCCACCTGAGCGCGGCGGAAATTCTGGAAAACAAACGGTTTGAAACCATCACCGAGCTCTGGCTATCCGGCGACCACTACAAATGGAGGCTGATGCGGGCAAACGGTGTGGACGAATTCTATATCACCGGAACTGCCGGCCCGTTTGAAAAATTTGAAAAATGGGCCGAGACAATTTCCCGGTGTTACGGAAACCCTCTCTACCACTGGACCCATCTGGAACTCAAACGCTATTTCGGGGTAGACCAGCCCCTTTGCAAAGAAAACGCCAAAGAGGTCTACGAAACCTGCAACAGCCTTCTTCAGAAAGAAGAATTCCGCGCCCGCGGGCTGATCCTTCAGTCCGGCGTTGCGGCGCTCTGTACAACAGACGACCCTGCCGACGACCTGAAAAGCCATATTGCGCTGGCAGACGACCCTTCTTTCCCCGTTCAGGTTCTCCCCACCTTCCGGCCCGATAAAGCTATTCATCTTGAAAACCAAGGCTTTACCGATTATGTAAAGGAGCTGGGGGCCGCTGCAAACGTCGATATCAAAGATTTCGATTCCCTCAAACTCGCTCTTTTAAACCGGGCGGAGTTTTTCAAAAACCACGGCTGTCTTCTTTCCGACCACGCCTTCGGCGCGCCGGAATTTAAAGCTTGTGAAAAGAAAGACGCAGATGTCGCTTTTGCCAAAGCGCTTGCAGGCAAAACGCTGACCGCGGCTGACGTCAGCGCCTACCATACCCAAATAATGATTTACCTGGGCAGTATTTATGAGCAGCTCGGGTTTGCCATGCAGCTCCACCTGGGCGTTGTGCGCAGCGTCAACACCGCCATGTTTAAAATGGCGGGGGCCGACACCGGCTTCGACGCTATTGGGGACGACCTTTCGGTCGAATCCATTCTCCGGCTCCTCGATGGGATGGAGCGGCAGAACAGCCTGCCGAAGACCATCCTGTACAGCCTTAACCCCAATGACAATGACCGCCTTGCGGTGGCTGCCGGCTGTTTCCAAAAAGGCCCGGCCGCCGGAAAAATCCAGCTCGGCGCCGCCTGGTGGTTTAACGACCACCGCGACGGGATGGTCAACCAGATGAAGGCCCTTGCAAATACCGGAATCCTTGCAAACTTCATCGGCATGCTGACCGATTCCAGGAGCTTTGTCTCCTACACACGGCACGAATATTTCCGCCGCATCCTCTGCAACCTGCTCGGCAGTTGGATTGACGCGGGCGAAATCCCGGCCGACTTTGAAAAGCTCGGCAAAGTCGTTGAAGATATCTGCTTCAACAACGCTGCAAACTTCTTCAGCCTTCCCCAGTCCAAGGTGTTTTAAAATTGTTTGCAGAGTCCAGCATGACAATTAATGAAGGAGATGTTACAATGGTTTCAGAAACAAGATGGCCAACCTATGACGATCTTCCATCCATCAAAAATATGCCGGACTGTACAGTGGACCGGTACGGCAGAAAAATCACCTCCCCGGAACAATGGGAAGAGCACCGCACCTATCTGAAAGAGATGTTTGCCCACTACATGTATGGGCACGCGCCGAAAGAGCGCGGTAAGGTTGCGACAAACACCACAGAGAAAGGGCTCCTGTTTAACGGAAAAGCGGTTGAAGAGTGGGTTACCCTTTCCTTCGGAGTTGCCGGAATCGTTTCCATGCAGGTGCGGTTCCTCTATCCGAACATCCCCGGTAAACGTTTCCCTCTGATTATCCGTTCCGCCGACAACCTGAAAGAACCCATCCCGCTCGAAGAAAAAGCGGTAACTGAATATGGGTTTGCGCTGGCGGCTTTCAACCGCAACGATCTCTGCGGCGACCGGACTTTGCTCGAAATGGTCGTGAAGCTCCGGGACGGCATCCTTGAAACCAACCCGACCACTTTTGCAGCGGTTCAGCGGATGGATAAAATCACACCTGCCAAAATTGATTTTGACAATATCCACCCCCTCGCCGCGGCTTATCCTGGTTATGACTGGGGTGAGGTCGCCCAGTGGGGCTTTGGTTACCTCATCTGCACGGACTATTTTGAAACGCTGCCACAGGTTGATACTGAAAAAATTTGTTACACCGGGCATTCCCGCCTTGGAAAGGCCGCGCTTTGGGCCGGGCTTTACGATGAACGCGCCGCCGTTGTCACGCCGAACGGTTCCGGCTGCGGGGGCGTTGGTTCCCTGCGTTTCATCGGCACCCGGGAAGGGCTATGCCAGGACCCTAAAAAATGCGAAGCAGTCGGCGGAATTATGAATTTTGCGCCGGAGTGGTGGTGCCCTGAGTTTGGAAACTTCGGTGACAACAGCGTTTACCCGGAGCGGGAAAGCCGCCTCCCCTTTGACGCAAATACCCTGCGGGCGGCCATTGCCCCCCGCGCCTGCTTTACTACCGAGGGTCTCGGCGACTACTGGTCGAACCCCTGCGGCACACAATATGCCTGGGAAGACGCCCAGCCCCTTTTCGACCTGCTGGGGATTCCGGAGAAAAACGGCATCCACTTCCGGGAGGGCGGGCACGCCCACAACGAAGAAGACTGGCAGGCACTGTTAACTTACTGTAATTTCCTCTGGTTGCGCCAACCGCTGACCGGGGACATTAATAAAAAATACTTCAAACGGTAAACCAATCAAGAACCTGCATCCATAAGACTGAAGCGTACAAATTTCGAGAGAATCTGCGCCGGTGCAAGGCGAATTTCCGTGCCAATACTTCTATATTACAGGGAAAACGCGGAAATGGCGAAAATTCACCGAAAGATGAATGATTCACGGCTATGGGTACCAGTTCTAAACAACCAAAGAAAGGAAGTATGTTATGAGCGCACTTTATGACTGCTGGCTGCGGTACGACACCAATGCTGATTCTTTAAATAAGGAGATACTGGCCGAAAACCTCGCTTCCGTCAGTGTTGAAAACGGGGATAAGATCACCGCTTCAGCCGTTGAGGAAATTGAGCGCTTCTGCAAAGCACTCGGCCTTCCCGCTCCTCAAAAAGTGGAGTCCGGCGCCACTCTCCGTCTGGTCGCCGGCCTTGCCGCTGTCGAGCACAAAGACGGTTACGTCATTGAAAAAAGCAGCCACGGCTTTATGGTAGCGGGCGAAAGCTCCACTGGCCTTCTCTACGGTGTTTTCAACCTTTTGCAGGGTCTTTCTCTGGGCAAAACGCCTGAGGAATGCTGTAAAATGGACTATCCCCGCAACGAGATCAGAATGATCAACCAGTGGGACAACGGCGACGGGGATATTGAGCGCGGTTACGCCGGGCGTTCCATCTTCTTCAAGGATTATAAGTTTATGGAAGACTTGAGCCGAATCAAAGATTACGCCCGGATACTCGCCTCGGTCGGCATCAACGCCATCTCGATCAACAATGTCAACGTCCATTTTCACGAGACCAAGTTTATCACCCCGGAATACCTTCCAATGGTGAAACGGTACAACGACGTTTTCAACAGCTACGGAATTACCATGTATATGTGCGTCAACTTCGCGGCTCCGATCCAGCTTGGCGGGATCGATGTCTCAGACCCGCTGGACGAACGTGTCCGCGCCTGGTGGAAAGAGGCGGCGAAAACCATTTATGAAGCGGTTCCCAACTTCGGCGGCTTCCTTGTAAAAGCCGACTCCGAAGGCCGGCCCGGCCCGTTCACCTATGGCCGGAACCATGCCGACGGTTCCAACATGCTGGCCGAGGCGGTGGGGCCTTACGGCGGCCTTGTCATCTGGCGCTGCTTTGTTTATAACTGCAACCAGGACTGGCGCGACCGCAAAACAGACCGTGCCCGCGCCGCTTACGACCATTTCATGCCGCTTGACGGGAAATTTGCCGACAACGTCATCCTCCAGATTAAAAACGGCCCAATGGATTTCCAGATCCGCGAGGCAGTCTCCCCGCTTCTCGGCGCAATGCCAAACACCAACCAGATTCTGGAATTTGAGGTTACCCAGGAATACACCGGGCAGCAGCGCCACCTGTGCTACCTCATCCCGCTCTGGAAAGAGGTCCTGGATTTTGACACCTACGCAAAAGGAGAAGGCTCTTACGTCAAGAAAATGTGCGACGGCAGCCTGCACAGCCCGAAACATGCCGGCCTTGCCGCTGTTTCAAACATTGGCGACGACGAGTGCTGGACCGGAAGCCCGCTCGCACAGGCAAATCTCTACGGCTACGGGCGGCTCTGCTGGAACGCGGACCTCACCGCTGAGGAAATTGCGAAAGAGTGGGTAGGCCTCACCCTAAGCACCAACAAGGCCGTTCTGGATGTCATGCTCCCGATGATGATGACCTCCCGCCGCACCTATGAAAACTACACCTCCCCCCTCGGCGTTGGCTGGATGGTAACCCCGAGCGTCCACTATGGGCCAAGCGTTGACGGCTACGAATACGACCGCTGGGGCACCTACCATTTCGCGGACTGGAAAGGAATCGGTGTTGACCGGACTGTTGCGACCGGAACCGGCTATACCAGCCAGTATGCCGAACCGAACGCCTCTACCTATGAAAACCTCGACACTTGCCCGGACGACCTGCTTTTGTTCTTTCACCATGTAGACTACACCTATAAGCTCAAATCCGGCAAAACCTTAATCCAGCATATCTACGACACCCATTTTGAAGGGGTTGAAACGGTCAAGGGCTATATCAGAGACTGGGCGACTCTGGAAAATATGATTCAGCCGGACATCTTTGCCCTTGTAAAAGAGCGGCTGGGAATTCAGCTTGAAAACGCCAGGGAGTGGCGGGATATTGTCAACACCTATTTCTACCGCCATACCGGCATTCCGGATGCAAACGGCCGGAAAATTTACCCGTAATGCACCGCGAATAAAGCAAAACCAGTACCCAAAAGGGATAACGTTCCCGTACTTACACTCATTTAATTTGAAAACCATTGGACCGGTTATCAAAAATAGTTTCGTGGACTGTTTTAGAGTTAAATCACTATATAAAAACGCAACTGAAAGGATGTTTTTTATGGCCAACCTGAAAGACAAAGTAATCGTAATCACCGGCGCGGGCGGCGTTCTTTGCAGCTTCTTTTCCAAAGAGCTTGCGAAGGACGGCGCGAAGGTCGCCTTGCTCGACCTGAATCTTGACGCGGCAAAAAAATATGCCGACGAAATCAATGCGGCCGGCGGAAAGGCAATTGCCGTTTCCTGTAACGTACTGGAACCGGAAAAGGTAAAAGAGGCCCACGAGGAAGTCAAAAAAGCGTTTGGCCCCTGCGATATCCTGATTAACGGCGCGGGCGGCAACAACCCGATGGCGACTACTACCCAGGAGCTTTTCAAGGTAGAGGACTGGAAAAACCCGAACGAGCGCACCCTGCTCGACATTGACGCAAACGCTTTTATGAAGGTGTTTTCCATCAACTTCATGGGTACCCTGATTGTCACCCAGGAGTTTGCCCCCGATATGGTTGAGGCAGGCAAAGGCTCCATCCTCAACATCTCCTCCATGGCTTCCGCCTCCCCGATGACCAAGGTTCCGGCCTACGCGGCGGCCAAGGCGGGTATTACCAACTTCACTAAATACCTCTGCGTTTATTTTGCAGAATGCGGTATCCGCGTTAACGCGATTGCCCCCGGTTTCTTTGAGACCATCCAGAACGCGGCCCTGCTCCGCAATCCGGACGGCTCACTGACCGAACGTTCCCATAAGATTCTCACCCATACCCCGATGAAACGGTTTGGCGTAGAGCAGGATTTGATTGGCACCGTCCGCTATCTGCTCGACGACGAGGCCGCAGCCTTTGTCACGGGGATCGAGGTCCCGATTGACGGCGGTTTCTGGGCTTATTCCGGCGTCTGATTTACAACTTGAATCCCACCGGCACAGCAGCCATTTAGTCTGTTGTGCCCGTGGTTTATCCATTTTGAAAACAAAGGAGAATCCTATATGAGAATGACATTCCGCTGGTATGGCGAAAACAACGACAACATTTCGCTTCAGTCTATCAAACAGGTTCCCTACATCAAAGGGATCATTACCTCCCTGCTGGACGTTCCGGCCGGAGAGCTCTGGGAGCTTGAGGATATCCTCAAGGTCAAGGCGCAGGTGGAAAAGGCGGGGCTGACCCTGGACGGCATTGAGAGTGTCAACGTCCACGAAGACATCAAGCTGGGCCTTCCCACCCGTGACAAATACATTGAAAACTATAAAAAAACTCTGGTCAACCTCGGCAAAGCGGGCATTTATATGGTTTGCTACAACTTTATGCCAGTCTTTGACTTTACAAAAACTGATATGGCATATGTTCTGCCGGATGGCTCGAACACCATGGCGTTTGATCAAAGCGTGATCGACGCTTCCAGCCCGGACGACATGTTCAAGATGGTCGAATCGGGCGCGAACGGTTTTGTCCTCCCGGGCTGGGAGCCAAGCCGTGTGCCTTACATCAAGGAATCTCTTGAAAAATACAAAGGCGTCACCGACGAGGACCTGCGTGAGAATTACAAGTATTTTCTACAGCAGGTAATTCCGGTTGCCGAGGAATGCGGCATCAAAATGGCCGTCCATTCGGACGACCCGCCGTGGAACCTCTTTGGGCTTCCCCGTATTGTCAACAGCAAGGAAAGCCTCCAGAAAATTGTCGAGATGGTGGATTCTCCGTCCAACTGCCTGACTGTTTGCACCGGCTCCCTCGGCTCGAACCGGAACAATGACATTCTCGACATCGTCGACCACTTTTCTAAAATTGATCGGATCGCCTTCATGCACATCCGCAACATCAAATTTGTTAAACCGGGTATGTTCTACGAAGGCGCTCATCTCACCGAAGAGGGCGATATCAACATCTACAAGGTGCTTGAAATTCTCCACAAGAACGGTTACAAGGGCCTCATCCGCCCCGACCACGGCCGTATGATCTGGGACGAACAGGGCCGCCCGGGCTATGGCCTTTATGACCGCGCCCTCGGCGCCGCCTATATGTCCGGCATCATTGAAGCGCTTGAAAAATCCGGCAAATAAAGTTTGAGGTGGAACCATGAACGAAATTTTTGAAAAAATCGGCAAAATTGGTATTGTGCCGGTTATTAAAATTGACGACGCTGAAAAGGCCATTCCACTGGCAAACGCCCTGATCAGGGGCGGCCTGCCGGTGGCCGAAGTCACCTTCCGCACAGAGGAAGCGGCCGAGGCGATTTCCCGCATCTCCGAAAAATTCCCGGAGATGCTTGTCGGGGCCGGCACTGTTCTCACCAAAGAGCAGGTGGACAGCGCGGTGAAAGCCGGGGCTAAATTCATTGTTTCCCCGGGGCTCAATCCGAATATTGTGAAGTACTGTATTGAAAAAGGCGTTCCGATGATCCCGGGCTGCTCTTCCCCAAGCAATATTGAAACCGCACTTGAACTTGGGCTCGATACCGTCAAGTTCTTTCCGGCCGAGGCGGCGGGCGGCCTTGCGATGATTAAGGCGATGAGCGCGCCCTACGGCAACGTCAAATTCATGCCGACCGGCGGCATCTCCCCTAAAAACCTCAACGAATACCTCGCATTCAAAAAAATTGTAGCCTGCGGCGGAAGCTGGATGGTCACCGACGCGCTTTTGAAGGAAGAACGCTACGATGAAATTGAAGCGCTGGCACGCCAAGCTGTCACCACCATGCTCGGATTCAAATTGGTACACATCGGCATCAATTCCTCAAACAGCGAAGAGGCCATGAAGTCTGCAAAATTATTCGAATCCTTCTTTGGCATGATGTTAAACGACGGCGAAATGTCTATCTTCATGGACGACGTGATTGAGATCATGAAATTCGACGGCCGCGGAACCAACGGGCATATTGCCATTCAGACAAATGACATCCGCAGGGCTATGCATTATCTCTCCGGCAAGGGCATCACCTTCTGCGAAGAGAGCAAGGCCTACGATTCGAACGGCAATCTGAACCTTGTTTATCTGGATGGGGAAATCGGCGGTTTTGCCGTTCACCTCAAACAGAAAGCGTAACAGCGGAGGAAGATTTTATGGACAAACGTTTTGACGCGATCAGCCTGGGCGAAGTGATGCTCCGCCTCACGCCAATCGGCAAAGAACGGCTTTCCCGCGCAGGTGTGCTGGAGAGCAGGCCCGGCGGTTCAGAGCTCAACGTCATGGCGGGGATCGCGGCGCTGGGTCTCAAGACCGCCTTTGCGACCAAACTTCCCGTAAACGCCATCCGGGACTGTATCACAAACCAGATGCGCGCCATCGGAGTGGACGACTGCTACGTCATCGACGATACTGCGGACGGCGCGCGGGTCGGCACCTACTATATGGAGGCCGGCGCAACTCCACGCAAACCAAGCGTGGTCTACGACCGTAAACATTCTTCTGTCACCCGGTTTAAAGCAGAAGAGCTTCCGGAAACGATTTTTACCAATACCAGGCTTTTCCACACCAGCGGCATCACCCTTGCCCTTTCGGACGAAGTCTGCGCAAACGCAACTGCTGTGATAAAGAAGTTCAAGGAAAGCGGTGCGCTGATCTCCTTTGACGTCAACTACCGCGCCAATCTTTGGAGTGAGGAAAAAGCAAAGGCCTCGATTGAGGCGGTTCTTCCTTATATTGATATTCTCTTTATCTCAGAGGAAAGCTGCCGCCGGATGTTCGGGCGGACTGGCGAGCTGGAGGACATCCTCAAAGAGTTCGCCAAAACCTACTCTCTTAAGGTAGTTGCCACCACAAAGCGTAAAATCAACAGCCCGTCGAGCCACGACTTCTCCTCCCTGCTCTACGATGCGGCGGCAGATGCGTTTTACGCTGAGGAACCATACCGCAATATCGAGGTTGTCGACCGGATCGGCAGCGGCGACGCTTATGTATCAGGCGTGCTGTATTCCATCCTCTCCGGGCTTTCTATGCAGCAGGCAGTTGAATACGGCAACGCTATGGCGGCTATGAAAGAAACCGTCGCAGGCGACCTGCCCTGCACCAGCCTGAAAGAAATTGACTCCATTATCGCGGCTCACCACAGCAGCGACCCGCAGAGCGAAATGAACCGGTAACGATTAATCCTATATGAAAAAGGCCACTGCGTATGGGGCGTACTCTTAAGGACAGTAAAAAAGCTGTGTGGAAATTCCACACAGCTTTTAATATTGTCTCATACCGTAATCATACCGTAACAAGCAGTCCTTGACATATTGTGCTATAGCACAGTGTTATTTTTGACAAATTAAAAGTAATATTAAAGCCCTGCGGTTTTAGTGATATTTTATTCGCCATTAAAACTCGCGAAGCGAATATCACTTGGACGAAGTCCAAATATCACTGCGAAGCAATACAACTCGCTTAGGTAAATAAAACTGGCCAAGTGTCCTTACGAGTACTTGGCCTATGCAGTGGCTGTTTTTTCCGTACAGCTTTTCCCTTTTTGTATTTCGGCCAACTGAAAAAGCACCGGCACTGTAAAAACGCCCCGTTTAAACGGGGCATTTTTATTCTATTGTTCCGGCTGTGCCGTCTCTTCTCGGTGAGGGGCCTGGATGACAATTTTGCCGTCTTCCAGTTCTACCAAAAGCTTGTTGGTTCCGGCAGCGCCAATTTCTTCCAGGTATTCCCTTGGAATCTGCAGCCTTCCCGCGCGGTCAAGAACAGCAAGCTCTAAATGGCTTTCCTCTTCTTTAAGGGAGGAAAGATGCCCAAGTTCATCCGCATAGGAAGTTTTGCGCAGGATTTCGCTGCTGGTCCGGCCATCCCGGATAGCGACAACGCGGTCAACTTTACGGGAAAGCGCCATATCATGAGTTACAATGATAATTGTAACCCCGGTTGCCTTATTGACTTCCCGAAAAACATTCAATATTTGCTCTGATGTACGGGTATCGACCGCACCAGTCGGTTCATCGGCCAATAACAGCTTCGGCTGGTTGGCAAGCGCGATGGCAATTGCCACCCGCTGCTGCTCACCGCCCGACATTTCATGCAGCTTATTATTTTTCCGGTGGGACAGCCCGACTGCGTCAAGCAATTCCAGCGCCCGGTTCCGGTCGGCTTTCCCGGCAAGCCGCATCGGCAATTCAATATTTTCAGTCGCCGAAAGGTAAGGAATCAGGTTCCGGGCATTGTTCTGCCAGACAAAGCCCACAGTTTTCCGTTTATACTGGATCAGATCCCGGTCGTTAAATTTGGCAAGGTTGAGACCGTCTACCATCACCGTACCGGCTGAGGGTTTGTCTAGCCCGCCCAGCATATTGAGCAGGGTGGATTTCCCGCTGCCGCTGTTGCCGATAATCGCCGTAATCTCCCCATATTCCACGCTGAGGTCAAGTCCCTGCAGGGCGACAACCTCCGTTTCATTCGTCTTATAGATTTTAACCAGGTTTTCACAGAGGACGATTTCTTTTTGTTCAGCGCTCATCGATAACCACCCCATCCTGTAAGGTATAGACCCTGTCGGCAATCTCCATCATGTTGGGGTCGTGGGTTGTCATGACAATGGTGATCCCCTCCGTTGCAATCAGGTCTTTGAAAGCCTTCATGACATACAGTCCCATCGCGGTGTCAAGCTCGGCTGTGGGTTCATCCGCGAAGATAATTTTGGGTTTGTGAGCAATTGCCCTGGCAATTGCCACCCGCTGCTGTTCACCGCCCGACATTTCCTGAGGACGGTGGTTCACCCGTTTGGAAAGTCCGACCAGTTCAAGACTTTGCAGCGCACGCTCTTTCCGCTCTGCGGCGGAGACTCCGGCAATCCGCATACCGAATTCAACATTTTCATAAGCGGACATTGTTGCCATCAACGCTACCGACTGAAACACAAATCCAGTGTTCAGTCTGCGAAATTCATCCCGCTCGTGTTCAGATAATTTTGTGATATCTTTTTCATCAAACCAAATCTCACCCGACGTCGGGTGGTCCAACGCCCCCAAAGAGTTGAGAAGGGTTGTTTTACCAGAACCGGAGCGGCCCCGGAGGATGGTCAGCCTGCCAGTGGGAATTTCAATCGAAACATTGTTAAGCGCATGCACAACCTCCTGCCCGGAATGATATTCCCGGCACAGGTCCTGCGTTTTCATCATGATATCCATCCGTCAGTCCTCCCCCAGCTTCAGCGCCTGGTCCATCTTGATTTTTGAAATGATGTACCCCAGCACAACAGAACCGGCCACCAGCATGACTCCCAGGATTGCGAAGATGCGGAAATAATCCCCGGCATAAGCAACAACCTTAAAGGGCGGCACCTGTTCCGCAGCACTGTAAACCACCTGCAGAAGCGGAACAAACAGATTGCTTGCCAAAGTGCCGATCAATATACCTGCAAGGATCGCCACTCCCGAAATTAAGACCTGCTCCCAGATGATCATCCCTATCAAATTGCGTTTGGAAAGCCCCATCGCCCGCAAAATTCCAAACTGGAGGGTCCTGTTTCGAATGTTGAAAATCCAGTAGATCAGAAAACCGATCAATGTAATAGCCATTGTGATCATGAAACTTAGAGTAAGCGTACCATTAGTCCCCTGCAGCATCGGGTCGTTCTTTTTCTCAATTAGATCCTGCTGCATATTGGTAAGAGAAAAAAAGGAGATATTTTTCTCTTCAAATTCTTTATAAATATCCTCGGTAGTGGCCCCTTTCGCACGGTTCATCCAGACTTGATACGGCTGGATCAACATGCCTGAGTTCAGATAATTCAAATTCCCAATGATAAATTTCGGTTCAGGATCCCCCGCGCTTTCTTTCTGCGGATTCAGCGTAGGCCAATAATCGACCACTCCATAAACCGTTACCTCAATTTGTTTCACCTGACCCGTCCAGGTAAGATTGACAGTATCACCTGGCTTGATTCCGCCTGATTCCGCTATGGAACGGGAAATAAAGACGGCGTTCGGCATCTCGGTCATAATGTTCAAATATTCATTGAACGGCGCTGGAAAAAGATCCCTCCTGCTCCATGTCACCTGCCCAAATTCATGGGGAATAACCCCCATCAGCTCCACTTTAGACAGAACCGACGAATTTGATGAGCCGGAAGTGATTGTAGCATTATCATCTTTGAAAACCTTGGTGGCGGTCTCAATCGTATCTAATTGGGTATACTTGGAAAAAGACGGTTCGGTATACAGAAACAGGGTCGAAGGATTGGCATTAGCGGAAGAATCTTCATTCGAAGGAACGATATTCCCCGCCGAATCAAGATATACTTCAACCGGCTTATACGCCCAGCGGTCCTCTAATACAATATCCGCGCCGTCGCTGTATTTCACCCGGTCCTCAATAAAGGTATTGATGGTTCTGGCGGAAACACTGTTAAAAATACCGAGCGAGACCGTCATAATCAGAAAGATCATTAAAAAATGGCTGCTACGGGTTCTGGAAACTTGGATTAAAGAAGCGTAACTCCCCGGCCCCCAGCGTTTTTTACCAATCCAAAATACAAAACGGATAAACAGCGGGTAAATCCTAAGGAAAAGAAGCGCTGCCGCCAGGATGAAAAGCGTACTGATCATAAACAACAGGGGATCCATCTGCGCGTCCCCGCCGGAGGTCCCCGCGTTCATCAACAGCTTGATGTTGTTCTGGTAGCTGAAATACCCGTATACGGCAACCCCCATCAAGACAAAGTCCAGATAAAACTTTTTCCAGAACGGCTTATCGATATTGCGGCTTTTGGCGCGCTTGTGTTTTACAATATTTCCGCGAGCAGCCGCCAACACCGGTATCAGCATTGTAACGATAAACGCACCGATTGCCGAAAGCGAATACAGGTAAGCGTCCGGTACCAATTCCACCTGTACGCCTTTACGTGATACAAATTCAAGAAACCCGTTTGAGAGCCCCAGTATTTTGCAGATGGCATAACCGATAAACGGGCCGATCAACAGCGCGATGGCAGAGATCGCCGCCCCTTCCACCAGATAGCTGTTAAAAATTTGCAGGTTGCTTGCGCCACGGCTTTTTTGAACAGCGATATCATTGCTGTCATAATCAACTATCAGCTTCGACACCATAAAAATGTATAGCAGAAGCATTAAAATAACCGGAATCTGCAAAATCCAGAGGGTGACTGAGAGCGAGTTCATCCGGGAAGAGTAACTTCCCAGAGTATCAGACAAAGGAGTAGTTACGGTGGTAGCCGAAGTAAACTGCCCCTGCTGCTCCGCTAAGACCGAACGATAAAAAGAAGCCTGCGACACCCGCATCTGGGTATAGTCAACGGCAAACCCCCAATTTGAATTCGCCGTAAGGCTTATCGTATCTTTGCTCATAAAAAGATCCTGGTACAGGCTACTGTCTATTACCAGATTTTTTGAATAAGCGCTCTCTCCCTGGTTCCAATAAAGATCGGAGAGGTCTTTAAATTCAAAGACGCCGGTGATCTTAACTTGAATCGGCTCCATAATAGCCGTCTCGCTGCTATAAGGGGATATAACAGCCGTGTCCCCTGTTGACAGCCCCAAATAGCCCATGGCGTTTTTGCTGACCATGGCTTCATAATAGCCGTCCTTTTTTTCCGCAGAAGGGTATGTTCCAGACACCATGGTTACATGCTCCTGCATCCCATCTGACGCCGTTATCTGGACTTCAATCGCCTTATTTTCTTGGCCCGCGAACAGGTCGGAAAGAGACTGGAACGGTACGGTATTCCAGGAATGAGAATGAGCCAAAACCGGTACGCCCAGCCTGGATATCCATTCGTTGTTTACTGTATCCGCCACTTTTTGATATTCTGAAAGTTTTTCGACCGAGTCTTCCGCCTTTCTCAGGTTGTGAAAGACTGTGACCTGCCCAGGGTATTTATTATTTTCGACCTGGTAATTTTCAAGGTCTTTGATCAGCATCCTCTGAAAGATGCTGTTGGAGTAAATAGGCATGCTGCTGATGGTAGAAACGGCAAGCAGTGAACCGATAATCAGGCAGAGAACCATCCACTTATTGCGCAGCATTTTCCGCAATACATGTAAAAACAAACGGCTTCCTCCCTTATTTAATTACTACCTGCTCCCCAGCGTCCACACCCTTTAAAATTTCAGTCTGGCTGGAATTCATGACGCCGACCTCAACGGAACGCTCTGTAACAATTCCGTCCTGGTACACCCTGACATAATACGAACCCGAATAACCGGTTACCGCACCCTTTGGAACAATAACGGCATTCTCTTTCACCGCCGTTACAGCTTTAAAGGAAACCGTTTCCCCAACAGAAACCTCCGGCATAGCGCTCAGCGTGATTCTGACTTTGCTGTCAAAATCCGCTTTCTTTTCCTTGGGAACACTGTCCTGCGTAGCGGAAACCTTGCCTGTATACTCTTTACCGTCAATCGTCAAGGTCACATCCATTCCTAGTTTCAGCTTTTTTGCCTTACTGCCAACATACTCAAATTCCAGTCTGGAAACGTCAGCCACCTGGCAGACAGCTGTACGGCTCGAAATTGTATCGCCAATTGAAGAATCGGTCATAAAGGTGACCACCCCGTCAACCGGCGCATAAATGGTAGCGCCGTCAATTATTTTCTTAAGCTCACTGATCTGCAATTCGATCTGATCTATCTGAAGCTGGGCAATCTGGGCGTCAAAATTTACCTTGTTTCCGTTTTTGTCGCTATCCGGCAATCCCTTTGCCAATGCGCGCTCCAGGTTGACCTTTTGAATTTTGAGGTTGATTTCAGCATTCGCGAGCTGGGCCTCAGCGTTGCCGCAATCGAGCTTTGCCAATACCTGCCCTTTTTTCACCACGGTACCCACCGAAACATCTTTTGAACGCAAAACGCCGCTCTGTTCACCAAAAGAAAGCGAATACTGGGTAGACGCTACGACAGTGCAACTGTCTGATACCTCTTCCGAAATGGTACCGGTTATCGCTTTCTCCGTTGTATATGTAACCTCTGCCGGCTTAATCAGTGGAGGATCTAGGGCAGCCTCCTCCTCAGGAAACATGGAACATCCGCTGAACAATAGTAGAACCCCTGCAAGCGCCAATACTTTTTTTAAATATCTGCTGTAATTCATGTTTTCACTCCCGTATCAACATATAAAAACCTTTCCATTTTATTTTATTAGTATACTAGAGTGAAGTCAAGTGAATACGCACTTTTGCAAGATAAAAACGCAGTACTATTTTGTACAATATAACCAAAAAAGCGCATGGAATATAATCCACGCGCTTTTTGCTTTTCACTCACAGAATGATACAGATCAACCCTGTGCATCCTTCATTTATGATTCTTTCAATAGTCTCCTGCAATTTCAGCCGGGCGTCGGACGGCATTCGGTAAAGCTTGTTGTGCAGTCCGTCGTTGACCAGTTCATGCAGGGATTTCCCGAAGATATTGGAAGCCCAAATTTTTTGCGGATTTTCCTCAAAATCCTTGAGAAGGCTTTGCATCATCTCCTCCGACTGGCGCTCATTTCCAACGATAGGATTGACTTCGGTCGTAATATCGGCTCGCATCATATGGATTGAAGGAGCGCTCGCCTTGAGTTTGACGCCAAATCGCCCGCCCTGCTTGATGATTTCCGGCTCTTCCAGGCTCAGCTCATCCATGGACGGCATGACAATCCCGTAGCCGGTGGCGTTAACCTCTTCCAGCGCGTCCCTGATCTTGTCAAACTGTTTTTTCATTGCCGCCAGTTCAATCATACAGGGCATCAGCTTGGACTCGTCATCAATTTCCAACCCGGTAACTTCACCCAGGATTTTATAGAACAGGTCGTTTTTCAGCAGCACTTCAATTTTTGCCGTTCCGCTTCCCATATCCATGGAGACTACGCCCGTCTTAGAAACATACTCACAGCCGCAGATACTGTCCGCCATCTTCGCCACACCGCTCATATGAGCCAGCCCCTGGGCCGATTCTTTGACTGCTCCGAAGACTGCCGATTTCAGCCAGTGGTCTTTTTTCAGGCTTGATACCCATTTCGGCAGATCGACCGACACTTCCTTAACCGGAAATTGCTGGAGCATTTGGGAAAGGATCGCCCGGATATCACCCTCGGACATTTCAAGACAGTTAAGCGGCATAACCGGCACGCCGTATTTTTCTGAAAGGTCGGCTGCCAACTGTCTGGCGCTTTCGCTGCCCGGATACTGGCAGTTGAGGAGGACAGTAAAGGGTTTATTGATCTCTTTAAGCTCATTGATGACCCGCTCCTCTGCCTGCTCGTACTCGTCACGCGGAATTTCGCCGATGCTTCCGTCGGTTGTCACAACCAGCCCGATGGTTGAATGCTCGGTGATGACCTTCTGGGTGCCAACCTCGGCCGCCATAATAAAGGGGACTTCCTCGTCAAACCAGGGGGTGACAACCATTCTGGGGGCTTCATTTTCAAAATATCCCAGCGAACTCGGCACAATATATCCAACGCAGTCGATTAGCCGGACATTCAGGGAGGCTCCGCCGTCAAGCGTTACGTTTACGGCCTCTTCCGGGATAAATTTCGGTTCAGTGGTCATAATGGTACGCCCTGCCGACGACTGGGGCAGTTCATCAACAGCCCGTTCCCTCCGGTATTCACTGTCAATGTTCGGGATTACCAGCGTTTCCATAAAACGCTTGATAAAGGTGGATTTTCCGGTTCTGACCGGACCGACAACTCCCAGATAGATGTTGCCGTCGGTCCGCTTGGCAATATCGCTGTAAATGCTTTTGGTTTCCATAAATACGCCTGCCCTCCTGTATGTTAGTCAATCAGCGGAATTAAAATCATCCCGCCCTGCGTCATGGTTTCTGCGTCAAGGTCATTCTCTTCCAGAATTGCCCCCACTGAGGTATGGTACCGTTTGGCAATATCCCAGATCTGTTCTCCCTCATCCGCAAAATAAAGAGTAACAGCAGCCTGTTCCGCTTTCGAGGTTGCTTTAGCCTCATCCAGCGACATATTGACAACTACCGGCTGGCTGATCATTTGAACGGCCTTGGAAAAAACTGACAACTCAATCCGCAGATCGATTTTATGGTCGCCCGTTAAATGGTAAGACATGCTGCGAATCTGTGCAGACACTTCAATTTCACACCCCGGAAGACCTGGCTCTTTATCAATATCGTCATGGAACTCCACCCGCTTGTCAATTGACAGCGGCATTCCGGTAACTGTGGCGCAAACAGCGCAAATATCAAATTCCCCATCCAGCGAAATCCCGGTCGCCGTCCTTTTCCCCGTAAGCCTTGCAATATCACACCAGATGTCGTAAACCGACGCAATTTCTTCATTCGGCGTATCCACTGAAGTTTGAACCATTGAAGTCATTGCCGGCAGAGAAAGGCTTCTCCTGAGGTTGATTTTTTTATACTCCAATTCACACTCATAATTTGTCGAGTAAAGGTCTCGGATTATCTCTTTTTCTGATTCCATTACGCAGGTGCAGATACAGTTGACACTGAGCTCCGCTGAAACAATCTTGGATTCACCGTCCATTGTCGTTTTCGGTTCAAGGTCAGCGCAGGTGACGTCAAAACAGACGTCACAGGAAAAGCGGTCGTCCACCCCCGGAAGGTCAATAATCTGGCTGACAGGAACCGAATATTCCACCGTCTGGGGTACCGCGTCCTCATCGAGCGGGCAGTAGGCAACATGCAGCTGGATTTCACCTTTGACAATCACCTTGTTTGCAATCACCTTAACATCGTCTACCCGAGCTGTCTCACTGTGATACAGGACTGAAGCAATGGAGTCGTTCCCGTTCGGCAGTTCCAGCTCTTCACGCACAGTAAAGGATTTACAGGTCTGGCGGCATTCTCCGTCCATTTTTACTGACGACTGCTGTTTCTGAACACCTGCCCCCTCCGCATCGCTCACTACCGTCTCCTGGCGCTGGTCGGAAACGCGCAGGAAAATCCCGATTGCCCCGCGGATATCAAACCGGCGGGAGTTAACGCCGCGGCAGTTTAAATACTCACACTGCATGGAAACGTTCATTGACGGGTTCTCACAGGCAGATTTGAGTGCAACCGTTTTGGTGAACGGAAGCCGCTGGCTGAAGGAGCGGATCTGGTTTGTTTCCTCGCAGATATAGACTACAAAAACAGTTGCCATCCCATCGATGACCGCCTCATTGCCCACTACTCTGCCGGACGTCATTTTAGGAACCATTTTACATTTCAGCACTTTGAACACGTTTGGGCAGTAATCGGGCAACAGGCAGTCCAGCTCAACAGACTGCTCTACCATTGCGTCAAAAACTACCTCATTGACTTCTATGGTATCATGGGTAAGCTTTAATTCCATATCTGCTTCTACTCCTTTTATGATTTTTCTACCCTATACCTATTCGAAAGCTGTCCGTGTTATGCACAGTTTTGTTTCTTTGGGCATAGAATAATGGCGCGAAGACAACGGCGTCTTTCAAAACCTGATAAAGTGGGAATCCCGGCTCTATTGGGGTGTGTCTTACCGGAAACCAATTTTGCCCGGAACACTTTATCTCAAACCGGAGGAGGACACCACATGTGCGGTATTGCCGGATGGCTTGATTTTGAAACGGATATTGCCCGGAATGACGCCGTTTTGGAGACAATGTCTAAAACCCTGGAACGGCGGGGACCTGATTCTCACGGCGAATATAAATTTACAGAAGGCTGCCTATTGCACCGGCGGCTCGCCGTTATAGACCCGCAGAATGGGCTACAGCCCATGACTCGGATGAACGGAGATGCCTCTTACACCATTACATACAACGGCGAACTCTATAACACGGAAGAGCTCCGGCATGATTTAGCCGCAAGGGGCTACGAATTTACAACCCGGAGCGATACCGAGGTGCTGCTCGCGTCCTATATTGAATGGGGCGAGGCCTGCCTGGAACGTCTCAACGGTATATACGCTTTCGCCGTCTGGAACTCCGAAAAAAAGGAGCTGTTTGCCGCTCGGGACCGGATTGGGGTAAAACCATTTTTTTACTACGTCTATAAAAATGGCTTTATCTTCGGTTCTGAGTTAAAAACCCTCCTTGCAAACCCCATGGTGGAACCTTTGTTGGACGAAGAAGGCATCCGCGAACTTTTCCTGCTTGGGCCGGGGCGGAAACCGGGCAGCGGGGTGATCTATGGTGTAAAGGAGCTAAATCCCGGCGAATATTTAAAACTTGACAGAGAGCACCTCACTGTAAAGCCGTACTGGCTTTTGGAGGCCAGAGAACACGTTGATTCTGAAGCGGAAACAATCGAACGCACAAGAGAACTGCTGACCGACGCCATCAGCCGTCAGCTCGTCTCAGACGTTCCGCTCTGCTGTCTTCTCTCCGGCGGGCTGGATTCAAGCATCATTTCCACGGTCGCGGCCAAAAACTGCCGCAAACAGGGAAAAAAGCTCACCACTTACTCGGTCGACTACCGGGACAACGACAAATATTTTGAAGCAAACGCTTTCCAGCCCACTGAGGATGCTCCGTTTATTGAACAGATGTCTAACTATATCGGCTCAGACCATCGCAAAATCCTCCTCTCCAATTTGGAGTTGGCTGACGCGCTTGACGATGCAGTTCTCGCCCGGGACTTTCCCGGCATGGCGGATATCGACTCTTCGCTTTTGCTTTTCTCACGGGAGATTAAAAAGGATTACACGGTTGGAGTATCCGGCGAATGTGCGGATGAAATTTTTGGGGGATACCCATGGTATCATCGGGAAGATATCCTATTCCGGGAGGCTTTTCCCTGGTCCCACTCCGCACGGCTCAGAGAAAGTTTGCTCAAGCCGGGAACCCTTGGCTGTAACGCGGTCGAATACATTCAATCACAGTACCGAGACACGGTCAGCCGGGTGAGCCGGCTTCCCGGAGAGAGCAGAAAAAGCACCCGGATGCGGGAAATGTTCTGCCTCAACTTCAGTTGGTTTATGCAGACCCTTCTGGACCGCAAAGACCGGATGTCTATGTACTGCGGCCTTGAAATGCGGGTTCCCTTCTGCGACCACCGTCTGGTGGAATACGCCTATAATATGCCCTGGGAATTCAAGGCGCTTTACGGACGGGAAAAAGGGATTCTGCGCAAGGCTTTTGAGAAAATACTCCCCTACGAAATTGTATGGCGAAAAAAGAGCCCTTATCCCAAAACAATGAACCCTGTCTACGAAAAAAAGGTGACGGAAAAGGTATTTACCATTCTGGAAGACGGAAGCCCCATCGGGGAACTTGTCGATTTCAAGCGTCTGCGGGAACTGGCGGAACATCCTGAACAGGTTAAAGAACCGTGGTACGGTCAGCTGATGCGCGCCCCCCAGATGTTCGCCTACCTGTACCAGCTCCATGTCTGGATGAAACAATACAAAATCCGGCTGAAATAAGCTTCTCCCAATACAACTTAAACTACCTGCTCTTTCCTCACCACGCACCTGCAAAACAGAAGCGCCGCCGGATACTTTTATCCGGCGGCGCTAATATTGATGACCATCCTCTGCATTCCATATAACCCGGTTCTGCTTTCCGGTTTTATCCCCGGAATACCACCCGTCGTACGCACGGCGGTAAAGCTCCGGCTTTTCATATTGTTTAAATTTCCGCGCACAACAAAAACGCAGGGAGTTGATCCCTGCGTTTTTTCGTTTACTATTTTGCTCTACGTCTTATAAGCACAGCCCCTGCCGCCGCAGCTATAAGCACGATGCCCATAACAATCGCCATTGTGCTGTCTCCAGTTGCCGGAGGTGCGAGAGGAACCTCTTCATCGGGGACTTCTTCTTCCGGGTCAGCCGGCCCAACAAGCGGCGGGTCGTCATCCGGAATTTCTTCTTCGCCGTCAAGCTGTGTCAGAGCAATACTGTGCTGGTAAGAGAATTTGTACATCTGATAGCCGTTTCCAACGCCGGGGCCGTCCAACGCCCACATAAAAGCAAACGCAAGGATTTCGCCGTCCGTTAAAGAATCGGCATTCTCAAGGCCTGAAAAATAAGAGTCAGCCGTTTTGTAAAGCTCACTGGAGGCATCCATATAATCCCCTACGCCGTGAGCCCGGGTAAATTCAGTATTTCTGTTAGGATTCAGCAATGCAATTTCTTCTTCACCAAAGGCGAAACTGAAATAATCCTGATAGAAAATATTGTAGCTGAAAACCGCCAAATCTTTTTCCGGCCATTTGATCTGAACCTGTACTTCATCGCCGTCCGCCGGATTTTCAGAAGCGGATGTATAGTATACAAAAGGCTCAAGTTCCGGATGCTCCGCACAGTAAGCTTTCATTTTCGAGAAAGGCATCTTGAAAATAGAGTTGGAGCCGGCCTGGGCAAAAGTATCGCCCAAATTCGGATTCGCCGCCACCAGCTCGTCCCAGCTCGAATAGTTGGTATTATACAGTTTGGAATAGTAAGCCAGCATATAATCGGTCAGGGCAGTCGGCCCTTCAAAGCCTTTAGCCGCCAGATAATCGTAAACACCGAACATCATATCAGAAGTTACCTTGGAAGAACCGCTTACACCAAAGAGTTCCTTATAAATTGCTTTGTTGGAAGCGGGGATAGATCCAATGTAGCTGTAGGGAATTTTCTTGCCGTCAAAGCCGGTAAAGGGGCTTAGTTCGTTTGAAGAGGAGACATCCTGCGTAGTAAGCTTCAGGCTGCCCTGCTCATAAGCATACTCATGGCTTGATTCGTTGTTAATGTAAACGTTAAAAAGGTTGCTGTCGCCCGGAAGAATCGGATATCTGCTGTATCCATATTTCTCTGCATAATCATTGAGAAGTTTAATGGCGGCGGGCGCCAGATTCACAGTCAGATCGCCGGAAGCGGTACTGCTGATAGTCAGATATAGATTAAACGCTCCGGCTTCCTCATCAAAACCGGATTTTTCCATATCCACAATAATTGGTTCGTCGGTAATGGCCGGTTCCTCTGCAAACGCTGTCATTGCCGCAGTTCCTACTAATAGGGACAGAGACAGTACAGAGACCAGCAGTTTTTTAAATGTGTTTTTCATGATATCTCTCCTTTCAGTTGCTTTGATCCCCTCGTATCAAGATTGCACCTAAATGATATCACCATGAAGTCACATACCGGTCACAAAAAATCCATTTGTAATAAAAATTAATCTTTATTCCTGTTTTTCATAAATACCAATAGCAACAAAAAGGGAGAGATCCCCGGAATACCGGGGATCTCTCCCTTTTTGTTGCTATTGGACCAGCGGACCCCAATCGCGTTCTGCACCGTCAACAATAATAACGATATTTTCGCGCTTTTCATCAAATTTCCACCTGGCGCAGAGCCGCAGCTCTGAAAAACGAGGATCGTCAGCAGCGGGCGGTACTTCGCCGAAACTGCTTCCGGTTCTCAGCGTAAAAGAATCCAAGTATCCGTTTTTTACACAATCTTTCTGCGTCATCCCAAAGGCTGCAAGCCCGGCACCGTCGCTTAGTGCCGTTTCACCAAACGGATCCATATAATAATAGTTCCCTTCCAACTTTGCCAGAATCATCAGGTGTGAGGTTCCGTCCCCGCCCTTTGTCTCCACCTTTAGACAATCGACGCCGGCCTGCAGAAGCGCCGCTCCAAGAACCTCCGCATAACTGTTGTGATCGGCCTCTCCGTTAAGCGCGTCCCACGCTGTCAAGCCGCTTCTCCCACTCTCAAACAAGCTGGAGGTAGCGTAAAGGTAAATCCCCATTGCCTTGGCAACCTCGCCGTCCCCTTCTTTGAGGGCGAGCATAAAAATATTTTTAAATTTCGCCGGGTAATCCGAAATTTTCTGCGCGTGAATGTTTCCGTTATACCGGTAGGAAAACTTCATCGCGGCATCAGAGGCGCTGTATTCAGCCGCTGTTACCAGTGCAAAAGGGGGGTAATACTCCTTCAAAACTCCCGTCACAAGTTGAAACTCACTTTCGTCCTTCACCGGAACAGACTCCACCCGTCCCTCTATGGCGTCGACCGCCGCCTTGTAAACGGAGAGCGAATCCCCAAGCTTTTCCTCTATCAAAGAAGGGAGCACATAAGGATTATAGTTGTATTCGTAAGCGGGAAGATCGCTGCTCTCCGAAGAAGAGCTCCCGACCCCGCCTTGACTGCTTCCGGGATCGTTCTCCATCTGGCAGCCACCAAGGATTGAACACACCAGTACCGCCGCCAAAAGCAACGCAAGTTTTTTCATATAAATCATCCATTCTGCCGCTTCGCACCGGCCAAATTATAGTGACAGCGCGCCGTCTTATCGTGCGAAGCAGAAGGGTGATAAGACGGTTGTGCGCATCGGGGCGGGAACAGCGGCGCGGATAAACCGCCCTGCGCACCGGCCCGCGAAAAACGAACATAATATTTTTTCACGTTCATCATCTTTATCTTTTTTTCACGTTTACATTCAGATACTATATTATAGTAATTCTTCCTGCGAATCAATAACAATTTGTAAAACCTTAAAAGTTGTCGAATTATATATTTTACTTGAAACCTTTTGCCTCAAAGCGTATAATAATGCTTGGAATTAATATAAGGAGGCAAATCTGATGCGCATCGTAATGCTAGAACCACTCGGCGTGCCGGAACAGACCGTTCTGGAAATCGCAAAACCACTCACCGATCTTGGGCACGAATTCGTATTCTGCGGCGGTAAACTCACCGAAGCTGAAAAAATTGAACGCGCCAAAGATGCGGACGTTTTTGTAATTGCGAATTCCCCCTTGAGCGAAGACGTAATTCTGGCCGCTCCCAACCTAAAAATGATCTCTGTTGGCTTCACCGGCGTTGACCATGTACCTACCCTCTGCAATGAAAAAGGGATTTTGGTCTGCAACGCACAGGGCTACTGCACAGACGCCGTTGCGGAACTCACTTTCGGCCTGATCCTGGCTGTGTACCGCAATATCCTCCCCTGCCACGACCGGACCAAAGAGGGCAGCACAAAAGATGGGCTGGTGGGCAATGAACTCCGCGGAAAGACGATTGGCATTGTCGGAACCGGCGCAATCGGCAACCGTGTAGCCGAAATCGGCAAAGCATTTGGCTGCAAGCTTCTGGGCTACAGCCGCACTGAACACGAGGAATCCAAAAAAATCGGCATTACATACTGTTCGCTCGACGACCTGATGAAAAATGCCGACATAATCACCCTTCACACCCCGCTCACCCCGGAGACGAAGCTCCTCATCAACAAAGAGCGGATCGGTATGATGAAACCGAACGCAATTTTGGTAAACGTGGCCCGCGGCGGCGTGGTGGATTCTGCGGCGCTTGCTGAAGCGCTGAACAGCGGAAAAATTGCCGGCGCCGGGATTGACGTTTTTGAAAATGAGCCGCCGATTGAG
Source organism: Oscillospiraceae bacterium (assembly GCA_902766785.1). Classification (GTDB taxonomy): domain Bacteria; phylum Bacillota; class Clostridia; order Oscillospirales; family Ruminococcaceae; genus Metaruminococcus_A. The sequence goes on from CACXEO010000003.1 coordinate 61,931, forward strand.
ACAGAGCATCCGCTTCTTCATTCTAAAAACACCGTTCTAACCCCCCATGTGGCGTTTGCAACCAAAGAATCCATGGTGCGGCGCTGCGGTATGGTAGTAGACAATATTATCGCTTGGCT
>CACXEO010000004.1 GCA_902766785.1 Oscillospiraceae bacterium
CGGAGCTTCCGGCGCCTGAGAGAACATTGCGCCTTTTTGGTGGCGGCATCCTGCCGCTTTTCTGGCTAAATAACCTCACGGCGCAAACGGAAGCGGAGCTTCCGGTGTTAAAAAGAGTTGGCCGTACCTCTCGGGGTTGTAACTATCAGTTTGGGACAACGTTGGCATCATATTGTTCCGCCCGGTTATGGGACGGCGTCTGAGAGAACATTGTATCGCCAAATCGGTGCCGGAAAGCCTTTGTGACGGTTAATGTCACGCCTGTACTTTATTCAGCAACGATGATTTGCGGTATAATAATTGCGGCTTTTAAAATAAGGCGCTTTTACATTTAATTTTGGAGGTGGCACTATGAATCCCGACCCGTATAGTCGATTATGTGGTTGTAACAATAAAAAGGGCGGGAGCAGTGTGCCGGAGTGCTTCTTCTGCCCGTAAAGGGGGAAAAGCGTATGGTCAATATTTTTAAGACAATCGACAATAAGGTAGTACGTGTTGACAAGGTGACAGAGGGCTGCTGGATTTCTGCGGTCAGTCCGACTGAAGAGGAAATCACCTTCCTGGTAAACGAGGTCGGCGTCGATTCTGATTTTGTCCGCGCCGCACTTGACGAGGAGGAGTCTTCCCGTATTGAGAACGAAGATGGACAGACTTTGATTATTGTCGATACGCCGATGGCGCAGAAAGAAACTGAAAAAAATACAATTTTATATACCACTATGCCAATTGGTATGATCTTGACCGAGAAGAACGTCATTTCGGTCTGTGTAGAGGAAACGCCGGTGATCACCGAGTTTGAGAATGGGATTATCAAAAATGTGCAGACACATCTCAAAACGCGTTTCCTTTTGATGATGCTTCTGCGGGTGGCAACCAAGTATCTGCAGTATCTGAAACAGATTGATAAATTGTCAAATATGGTAGAACGTCAGCTCCATCGCTCCCTTCGGAACAAGGAACTCATCCAGCTTCTTGGGATGGAAAAATCTCTGGTTTATTTCTCTACTTCCCTAAAGTCGGATGAAATCACCCTGGAAAAAATTCTGCGCGGCCGGGTCATTAAGCTCTATGATGAGGATCAGGATCTTCTTGAGGACGTGTTGATTGAGGTCAAGCAGGCAATTGAAATGTCAAATATTTATTCCAGCATCCTCTCCGGGACAATGGACGCTTTTGCATCTGTCATTTCTAATAACCTGAATATTGTAATGAAGGTCCTAACCTCTATTACAATTTTGATGGCGATCCCGACTATGGTGGCAAGCTTTTACGGGATGAATGTAGAGGGAATTCCAATGCCGGTTTTCTGGTTCCCCATTGCGGTTTCTGTTCTAGCGACTGTTGTTGTAGCGATTATTCTGATTAAAAAGAATATGTTCAGTTCCAAGTGAGCAGTAAGAGGCATCCGGCTGGTCGTAAAGAAATTTTAGTGGTACGGCTCCCTGCTATGTGGGCGTTTCCCTTTTAGAATATTATATAAAGCGCCAGTCAGCAAAGTATCCTCGCTGACTGGCGCTTCGGGTTTCAGGTTGCAAAATTGTATATAGTGAACCGGGAAAAAGTTTTTTAAATCCACCTTTCTTTTTGTGAAATGGTACAGAATGTGGGATTTTTTTTGTATAATTTATTTTTGGAAAACCATTGATTTCTTGTCCGGTTTGGTGTTAAATAAGATTGATTTCCAAAAGTTATTATTTAAATTCAGAAACGGGGTATACCAATGAAACGTTCGAAAATCAACCAGGTCATTGAGGATGGAATCAAATTTATTGAAGAAATGCATTTCAGCATGCCGGACTTCGCCTACTGGAAAGCAGAGGATTTTAAAGGGAAAAAAGCCGAATATGATGAAGTGTTTACCAATATGCTCGGCTGGGACGTTACCGATTTTGGCTGCGATAAATTCGAGGAAGTCGGCCTGCTCATTCTCACCATCCGCAACGGCAGCATCAAGCATCCGGAGCTTTATCCGAAGCCGTATTGCGAAAAATACCTGATTGTGGACGACGGCCAGAAGCTCGCGCCGCATTACCACTATCAGAAGATGGAAGACATTATCAACCGCGCGGGTGGCACCGCTGTTATCAGCCTGTGGGAAAAAGATGAAAATGACCGCTTTTCCGATAAGCCGGTTACCGTTACCCTTGACGGCCGTAAAGTTACCCTTCCCGCAGGCAGCGCTGTAGAGTTAAAGCCGGGTCAGAGTATTACCCTGGTTCCAGGGCAGTACCATGAAATCGCCTGTAAACCGGGCAGCGGAAAACTCCTCCTCGGTGAGGTTTCTACTGTTAATGATGATAATATCGACAACCATTTCCTTGATGCATCTGACCGGATTCCTGAAATTGAGGAAGACGTAGCGCCTACTTACCTGATTTTCAAAGATTATCCTAACTACGTGGATTAATTGTTTTAATAAAAAGCCGCCTGTTATTTTGACAGGCGGCTTTTTATGATAGAATGACAAAAGCGGTAATTGCTCGCATTGCAAACGCAGAAAAGAGCCGTTTTTACATCAGGTTTCTTTTTTGCGGATGCTAATCTCCCCTGAATTCAGGGTGTGGAGAGCGCCTGACTTGTCCCGGACAATCAGGTGGGCTTCTCCGTCGATATCCACTGGGACAGCGGGGTAATTGCCGTTGAGAGAGACAATATTATATTCTTGCCCGAAAACGCAGAGATGTTCTTTATATTCCTTCAAAATTTCCTCTCGGTTTCCAGCCAGATAACTTTCAAACAGGGTCTCAAAATGATTGAGGACAGATGCAATCAGCCGGTTGCGGTCACAGGGCTGGGCTGAAAATTCATTGAGCGCCCCAACAATAGATTCTAATTCTTCCGGCATTTTTTCATCCTTATTGATGTTGATCCCAATGCCGGTCACAAGGTATCTAATCTGCCCGCTCTCCGCAACAACAGAGGCCTCCGTCAAAATTCCGCAAAGCTTTTTTCCTTGATATAAAACGTCGTTGACCCATTTTACATCAGGGCGGAAGCCGGCAGTCTCTTCAATGGCGCGGCAGACGGCTACAACGGCGATAATGGTTACCAGGCTGATGTCCTGAAAGGCGAAACGAGGTTCTAAATAAAAACTCATATAAACGCCCTGCTGTGCCGGAGAATAAAATTGCCGCTGCATCCGCCCCTTGCCGGCTGTCTGCCGCAGGGCGATGGCCGTGTGGCCGTGTTTTCCCATCAGTGTGCCCGAAATGCGTTTCAAGTAGGTGTTGGTGGAGTCTATGACGTCCAGTATTTCCAGTTCACGCCCCAAATACTGGGTTTTTAGGAGCGCTTCCACTGTTTCCGGGCGGATGACGTCTCCGCGCTCGTCCAGCAGGTAGCCCCGGTTTGGAATGGAGGAAACGGCAAAACCCTGCTCCTGCAGCTGATGGATCCCCTTCCAGACGGCGCTGCGTGAAACGCCAAGTTCTTTCCCAATTGCTAACCCAGAAACGGGAAACCCTTTGTTCTGTTCCAGAATTTTCAAAATAGCATCCTTTAACAAAATGACACCTCGTTATTAGTCAATAAAACTATTATAATACGGTTTGGGTTTGTTGTCCATATTGCCTATTTTTCCCGCCGCGGATAGAAAGGAAACGTCATTTATGGTATAATAACCTCACGCTGTAAGCGCAGGCAGTGCCTGCTACGGCTGAGAGAACATTGTAACGTTGGGGTGAAGCCACCGTGCTGTTTCGTGTTGTTATAATAACCCCACGCCGCAAACAAAAGCAAAGCTTCCCACACGTACCTCGTGTGCTAACAGTGGTTGGTGTTGAAATGCCGTCGGTATCTCGTTTGTCCCGCTCGGCTACGGGTTGGCTGAAAGAACATATACGCGGGACTGCCAACTCCGCTGAATGCACTTATACAGCTGCAAGTGAAAAGTGCTTTGTATGCAGAACACTTTTATGGAAAAGGGTAACAGTATGAAGGAAAAGAAACTCTTGTATCTGTTTGACGGTGCCATGGGCACCTATCTTGCAGAACAACATAATATTTCAGTCACCCGGTGTGAGCAGTTGAACCTCATCCATCCGGAGTGGGTGCTGGCGGCGCACCAGGCATATATCCGCGCAGGAGCTACCGCTATTAAGACAAACACCTTCAGCGCAAATACCGGCGCTCTAAATGCACAGTGGGGCGCGGCTGAAGAAATTCTCAGGAAAGGTGCCGGGCTCGCAAAAGAGGCGGCGGGGGATAAAGCCGTTATTTTTGCAAGTATCGGTCCGGTCTCCCTTGGCTCTGAGGAAGAGGAATGGACGGAATACGGGAGGATTATTCGTGTTTTCCTGGAGGAGGGAATCAATCATTTTCTGTTTGAAACCTTCCACGAATATGAGATTCTGATCCGGTTGGCAAAAGAAGTTAAAAGGCTCTGTCCAGGCGGCTTTGTCATAGCGGAATGTACGGTGACGGCCGACCGGTATACCACCAGCGGCATTTCGGTTTCGGAAATTGAACGGGCGCTCCTCGACGCCAGCGAGGTAGATGCTTACGGCTTCAACTGCACCTGCGGGCCGATGCATCTGCTGCATATTGCGCGGGAGATGGAAATTGGCGATAAACCGGTTTCCATCATGCCGAACGCGGGATACCCCAGCGTCAACGGAGGCAGAACGGTTTTTGAAAACGCCCCCGTATACTTTGCGGAACAGATGGCAAAGATCAAAGAGTGCGGGGTCGCAATTTTAGGCGGCTGCTGCGGCACCACGCCGGAGCATATCCGGCTGATGGCGGAACGTTTCCGCGGAGTACAACAGGTTAAGGAGCCCCTTTTCAAAGTTCAAGCGTATGGACCGATTGAACGCCCATTTTCTACGGGATTTGGTCCCAAAAAAATTGCCGTTGAGCTCGATTCTCCTATGAATGCGGAGGCAGGCCGTTTTTTTAAAGCGGCGCAGACGCTCTGGGAGAGGGAAATAAACTGGCTGACCATTGCGGACTGCCCGGTTGCGCGGGCGCGGGTTGACAGCAGCATGTTGGCGTCCTCTCTCAAACACCGCTATGGAATTGACGCGATGCCTCACCTCACCTGTCGCGACCGGAATTTAAACGCCACTAAGGCGCTTTTGCTGGGGCTTGGGATAGAAGGAATCCGGCAGGTGCTGGTCGTCACCGGCGACCCGATTGCCGCTGAGGACCGCAGCAAAGTCAAGGGCGTGTTTAACTTTAATTCCGAAAAGCTGATTGCGTTTATCCGCGACCTAAACCGGGAAGCGCTTGGAGCTGCTCCGATTGAGGCTGCAGCCGCGCTCAATGTCAATGCCGCGAATTTCGGCGCAGAGCTGGAACGTGCTAAACGCAAGGAAGCAGCGGGCGCCGTACGTTTTTTGACCCAGCCCCTTTTTACGGAAGAGAGCTGTGCCAATCTTGAACTGGCGAGAAAGGAACTGAAAACCGAGCTGTTCGGCGGGATTTTGCCACTTGTAAGTTATCGCAACGCCTGTTTTGTCAACAGCGAAATTTCTGGGATCAATATTCCGGCCGAAACCGTTGCAAAATACGAGGGCCTTTCCCGCGAAGAGGCGGGAGTGCTTGCTGTTGAACTGTCCGTTCGGACAGCCCGGCAGATTGCCGATTTGGTCGATGGATTTTACCTGATCACCCCGTTCCAGCGGGCGGGCCTGATCTGTGATATTATCGACAGAATTAGGGAGGAGTTTTGACATGTTGATTATTGGAGAAAAGCTAAACAGTTCTATTCCCTCTGCGCAGAAAGCTTTTCTGAACTTGGATGCGGACTGGATCAAAGGGATGGCACTGAAGCAGGCGGAGTGCGGAGCGGACTATCTTGACCTGAACGCCGGGGTTTTTACAGATGAGGCGGAAAAGCTCCTCTGGGCGGTGGAACAGATCCGCAGCGTTTGTGACACTCCGCTTGTTCTGGATTCTACCAACCCGGCTGCAATTGCCGCCGTTCTGGAACGGCACGAATTTGAAAAGCTGATCATTAACTCCATTACCTTGGAGCCGTCCCGCTTTGAAGGGATGCTCCCACTGGTCCAAAAGGCCGGCGCGGGAGTGATTGCCCTGCCGATGGATGAAAAGGGCATTCCGAAGGATACGGAAACCCGGGTGGAAAATGCCCGCCGGCTGGCTGCAAAGCTTGAGGAAAACGGGATTGAACAGGAGCGGGTTTACATTGATCTGATTGTCGAAACCCTGTCTGTCGATTCGGGCGCCGCCGTTCATGCGCTGGAGGCGGCACGGCAAATCCATACTGAATTCCCCAAAGTACATTTGGTAGGAGGGATGTCCAACGTTTCTTTCGGACTTCCCAAGCGCAAATATGTAAATGCTGCTTTCCTGGCGGCGGCAGTGGGGGTAGGGCTTGATACGGCGATTATGGATATTACAAACACAGACGCCAAAATGGCCCTTTTAGCGGCCCGCCTTGTCTGCGGGCAGGATGAGTTTTGTATGGAATACCTCACAGGATACCGTGAAACTCTCAAAGATTAATTTTTATGCCGCCATTGAAAGAGACGCCTCTGTGTGGTATAATTATTTTATATGTACATTGGCCGTATCCTGCGATGGCGGCCGTTCTGCTCTGTATTTACGGGCAAAATAAAAAGTAAGGATGATGTTGTTTCATGTCCGAAGAAAAGAAAACCCTTAAATTTTTGTTCGTTTACCCGGATTTTCTGGGAAATGAGAAACGTAAGGATATGAAGGGCAACTACCATGAAGGGATTGCGATTATTTCAGCTGTCCTCAAACAGCATGGCTACCAGACCGCCCTTTATCATTTGACATATGCGCCGGAAGAAGAGGAATTTAAAGAGCGCATCCGCAAAGAAGGCGCTGACATCATCGGTTTTTCCGTGCGTACCTCTGCGGTTCCGCAGGTGCGCAAAATGTGTAAATGGGTCAAAGAAGCTACGGATGCGTTTACCGTTTGCGGCGGCCCTCATCCTACCCTTGCTCCTGAAGAGATGGTTCGGATGGAAGGGATGGATTGCGTTTGTATCGGTGAAGGGGAGTATCCGGAGCTGGAGCTCTGCAATGCTTTGCGCGACGGAACTGATTATACTCATATTGAAAGCCTGTGGTTTAAAGACAAGGAAGGAAACGTGATCAAAAACCCTGTCCGCCCCTTTGTGCAGGATTTAAACGAGCTGCCGATGTCTGACTTTGAGCTTTTTGACTTTGATAACCTTGACGCGTCTTCTATTGCAACTGCAATTGTTGTTGTATCCCGTGGCTGCCTGTTCAGCTGTACCTACTGCGGCAATGGGCAGATGCGGATGGTTTACCCCAGCAGGAAGGGCTATGCACGCGTCAAAGAGCCGGAAAAGGCGATTGAATACCTGCAGACAATTCTCAATAAGCACCCTTACATCAAGTATATCAATTTCCGGGATGCAATTCTCAATATGTATACCGACTGGTTCACCGATTTTATGAACCTTTACAAAGAAAAAATTCACCTGCCGTTTACCTGCAATCTCCGCCTTGATAATATGACGGAGGAAACCGTCCGCCTGATGAAAGAGGCCGGTGTTTATATGATTGACGTCGGGGTAGAATCGGGCGATCAGGAAATCCGTTTTAAATATCTAAAACGCAATATGTCGGACGAGCAGATCATTAACTCATTTAAATGGTTTAAAAAATACGATATTCCGACTTTGACATATAATATTGTTGGTCTTCCTTACGAAGATCTCCACAAATGCCTCAAAACGATTAAGCTCAATGCAGTGATCAATCCGGACCGGATGATCCCCAATATCTTTTGCCCCTATCCGATGACTCAGCTTGCTAAGATTGCCGAACAGGCGGTTGCAGAAAACGGCGGAGAAATTCGTGATTTGGCTGATAAGAATGTAAAAGTCCCTTTGATTCAGAAACAGTTTCCGGAGCATCAGGTTCTCTTTGCTGAGGGGTATTTTACAAAGTTTGTTAAGATGTATAAGGCCGCTTACCGTATGCCAAAAGGAATTGGAAAAGTATTTGAAAAAATGCTGGACGGTATTTTTGTAGGCCGGTTTACGCCGAGGAAATTCCTGGTATTTCTCAGCGATGCCGGTGATAAAACCGTGCGTGGCATGAAGCGGTTCGGCCGCAAACACTTGCCCGGAATCTACCTGAAGCTGCGTAACCACAAATATAAGGTAAAAGAGGCTTCAGCGGAGGAACCTGCGGCGGAAGAGAAAATCAGTGCGTAAAATAGCAAGGCAGGGGGGGTTCCCCTGCCTTTTTATTACAAATACCCGGAAGAAAGGAGGAAAAGTAATGAAAAAGTTTGCGTTTATCATGATGGGCGCGGCGCATGACCCGGAAACTGACCGGGCGCAATTTGAAGCGGGCGGCGTTCTGACTTTAATTCGCACCGTACGGGATTTTGAAGAGGCAAAAGAACTGGCAATAGAGCTTGTAAATGACGGTGTGGGAGCGATAGAGCTCTGCGGTGCGTTCGGCCCTGAAAAGGCGGAGGAGCTGTTTAACCTTACCGGGAAAAAGACCGCGATCGGTTATGTCACCCACAATCCAGCCCATGATGCTTTGTTTACGGCATTTTGGGGAAAGTAGAAATTTTAAAAGGGGAGAAAGCTGTGCAATTAATCTATCGGCATGCCGTGCCAAATGATCTGGAAAATATCTGAACTTGTCCGACTTGCAGTCATGCAGATGGACCGGCAGGGAATTAAGCAGTGGGATGAATTATATCCCACCAGTGAAGATTTTGAAAGAGACATCGAAAAAAAAACATCTATATGTCGGACAAGTTCATGATGAAATTGCCGTTATTTTCGGCCTGAGTCAGGAATATGACAAAGAATATAAAAATGGAACGTGGAAAGAGCCAGAAAAACCCTTTTATGTCATCCATAGGCTTTGTGTGCATCCCAGGTTTCAAAACAAAGGTGTGGCAAGGCAAGCAATGAAATATATTGAAAATATAGTTGCGTTAGACGGCGGGCAAGCCGTCAGGTTGGATGTTTTCTCCCAAAATCCATATGCTTTATGGCTATATCAACAGTGTGGTTATCAAAAAGTTGGAATGGCGGAATGGAGAAAAGGAATTTTTTATTTGATGGAAAAATATTTATGATCGCAAATTCCTTAATAAAAAACTTATAAAACAACTCCCGCGAATGAATCCACGGGAGTTGTTTTTGTGCGCGTATAAGGGCATTGTGAAAGCCGCTGTCACCAGAGGTAATCCTTTAAAATGTTATACTGAATTACCGAAGCACCGACCAGGTTTTCATGGCCGAAATACCGGTATACCCGGATATCCTTTTTACAGGTCATGTGGTTGTAGGCCGCAAAAACGGTGGACGGTGGGGTAATCAGGTCGACCAGGCCGGTAAAAATGAAGGTGTCACACTTGATGTTCGGCGCGTGGTTCATCAGGTCAAAATAACTCAGGGTTTTCATCGCCTGTTCCTCTGTTTCCGGTGCCGGGTTGCGCCGGAAGTAGTCGTTGAGCTCCAGATAGGGCTGTTCCTGCGCCATATCGATTGCACGGCGGAAGTGACAGAGATAGGGATAATTGGCAATGGCAGCGCAGGGAATATCAGTGAGGGCTGCGGCAGCCAGCGTCAGAGCGCCGCCCTGGCTGCCGCCCATGACGGCAATTTTGTTGCGGTTGACGCAGTCCATGGCGGAAATAATCTCTAAAAGCCGAACGGCGTCCATGTAGACGGCGCGGTAATAGTAGGTCTCCGGTGAAGAAATTCCCTTGGACATCCAGCCGCCCACATGACCGGCCGCTGGCAGAGTGTCTTCGCTACCACCCTGCTGGCCGCGGATCAGCATCTGGGCCGACACATAGCCGTGAAAGGCGGAGAGGACGGTATCTTCGAGTGCGTTCGGCCCCCAGTTGTAGCCGTGATAGCTCACGACTGCAGGAAACGGGCCTTCACCAACCGGCTTGGCAAAATAAGCAGTGATTCGGGCGTCATGCATCCCCTGAAACCGGAGTTCAAATACTTCAATATTTTTTGCAGGATAGGGGATGGGAGTCAGGCAGTATTCCATTGGAACCCGGGCGAGTTCCCTGCGGGTATTGGCCCAGAATTCATCAAAATCGGGTTGCTTTGTCAGCTTTGGCTTGTAATTGCGAAGTTCCTCTAAAGGGAGATCGTATGGCTGTGCCATGTTCACCATTCCTTTGCGTTTTCTTTTATTATAGCATTTTGTAAAACCAGAATCAATTTTAGATTTTTCTCATTGCAAATATGTAAAAAAAGAGGTATGATGAACGAGAAAACAAAAACCGGGGGAAGCGTAAGATGAAGCAATATGGATTACAGCTTTGGACTGTGCATGAAGAATGTGAAAAGGATTTCCGCGGGATGTTAAAAAAAGCGGCGGAACTCGGCTACAGTGCTGTGGAATTTACCGGCTACTATGGCCTAAAAGCGGCGGAACTCAAAAAAGAACTGGATCAAAATGGGCTCGCGCCGGTTTCGCGCCAGATGATGATTGATGCGATGGAGAAAGATATCGACGGAGAGATCTCTTACGCCAAAACGATTGGATTAGAAAACATTGCCTCCTGTGTGGCGGATGTCTCCACCTCGAAAGCGCTTGCTGCAACGATCGAGCGGCTTCGCCCCCTTGTAAAGCGTGTAACGGAAGCGGGGTTAAACTTCCTTTACCACAACCACGCGCCGGAATTTGTTCCGGTTGACGGGGAACTGCCGGTCAATACACTTCTCAAAACCTTTGAAGATGAGAATTTTTACCTGGAGCTCGATACCTACTGGGCGTTGGATTCCGGGGTGGATATCATCCGTTTTATGGAGGAAAACGTTTCTCAAATCAAGAATATCCATATCAAGGGCGGCGATGGAAAAGGACGTTCCTGCCCTTTTGAAAACAGCGTTGTCGACGTAAAAAGAATTGTCTCCTGTGCGCGTAAAATCGGCGTTCCGGATATCCTGGTCGAGGATGACACCCCAGATCCGGACGGCCTGACGGTGGCGGCTCTTAATATCAAGACGTTAAAAGAATGGGACGTTTAGTCTGCTTGAGGATACTGTTATGATTCGTTTGGCAAACCGCGGAGATTTGAATGGAATATATCGTCTGATCTGCGAAATGGAGCAATCTGAGCTGGATTACAAAAGCTTTGAGGGGATTTTTTACAGCCAGCTTGAATCCGCCTGCTATTCCTGCTGGGTTTGGGAAGAAAAGGGAATCGTTGCCGGCTGCCTGAACCTGCGGATGGAGCGTCAGCTTCACCATACGGCGAGGGTCGCTGAAATCATGGAGCTGGCGGTAATGAGCGGATGCCGCTCCAGAGGGATCGGGAAACAGCTTTTCGATTACGCTTGTCTTGAAGCAAAAAGGGAAGGCTGTGTGCAGGTCGAAGTTTGCTGTAACCTGCTCAGGGAACGCGCCCATGCGTTTTACCAGCGTCAGGGGATGAACCGGTTCCACTATAAATTTTCAATGCCTTTAAATGGAAACAGACACTCTGAAAACAAATTAGGGGTATAGGTATCAAAAGCCCGGCTGAATTTTCAGCCGGGCTTTTTGCTGTTCTGTTGTGAAGCGACAGATTTGGAACACTGCCCGCAAACTATGTTTGCATAAGCGGGGAGGTGCTTGTTGCCGAAAGCAGCAAGATAATGGGTCAGGTTGTTATTACGAGCCGACAGGCGAGTAACAAGGTTCTGGGGTACCCATTCGCAATCTGCGATTGCGTAAATGGGTC
>CACXEO010000005.1 GCA_902766785.1 Oscillospiraceae bacterium
CTTCTTCCTCAAGCTATTCGATGCCAGCCGGAGGGACTATGACCGCAACCCCAAATCCCACAGGTTTTGTGATTGAGCCATAAAAAAACGCATGGATGAATTCATCCATGCGTTTTTTATTACTTTTTCCTTTAAAGCCAAAAACCATTACACAATCTGCCGTTCCAAGGCTCATTCCATTTTATTCCACTTCGGAGACAATGCTTCAAGACTGAGAAGATTCAGAACTGGAAGAAGCAGCGTTTCCGCTGAGAATGGTTTCAACCGCTACAATTTTATAGCCGTCGTCCTCCTGCGTTTCCTCCAGTATATATTCCATTACCTTTGCCACTTTTTCCTCATCTTTTCTAGCGGTATTCAGCTTCATGCTCGGCATCAAATACTCTACCCGAAGGTGAACTTGTTCATCTTTGCGCTGGATTTCAGTGACACGCGGGACATAAGTATAAAACAAAGCTGAGTCAGAAATATTGTAAGTGCCGTCCTCCGGGTTATAAGTAAAAGAAAACTCACTGTCGCCAATTGACTGGTGTTCAAATGTAAGCCCTTCTCCAAAAAGCTTAGTTGCGTAAACCTCAAGGTCAGACTGCGGGACGGTTATAAAACCGAACTCATCTTTTTCATAATTTGACGTATCCGCATTGATAATAAAGTTCCACGCGCCTGCGGCCAAAATTGTTGAAGGTTTAAGCTTCGAAACATTTTCAAAAGCGGGCGGGTCCTGCATAACAAGAGGATAAATAAAATTTGCAAATTTATCCTTTTCGGTTTGATTTTCCGCAACAGCAACAATCCAGTTTCCGGTTAATACAACAGTAGTTACAAGCCCAACAGCGGCAAACAGGAGGATCAGCGCACCAACCAGAGCCGCAAGGCGGTTCATTGCGTGAGGGTGATTCTTCTTTTTTGGCATCTCATCGCCGGAGGGCGGATTTTCTACCAAATTATCAGTGATGTTATCAATACTTTCCAGCACAACCTTGTTTACTGACATACCCTGTCTCCTTTGACTTTTTTGCTTTTTACTCCCGAATCTGACCATTGCCCTCAATGATAAATTTACTGGAAGTCAATGCTTCCAGTCCCAGTGGACCGCGCACATGCAGCTTTTGGGTGGAAATGCCTATTTCAGCGCCGTAGCCAAATTCCCCGCCATCTGTAAAACGAGTTGACGCATTAACATAAACGGCTGCAGAGTCCACTTCTTTAGTAAACCTTGCTGCGTTTGTATAATTTTGCGTCACAATTGCCTCAGAATGGCCAGAAGAATACTTGCCAATATGTGCAATTGCCTCATCCAGGCTTTTTACTACTTTAACGGACATTTTATAGTCAAGAAATTCTGCGTAATAATCTTCTTCATTCGCGGGACTGACGCATTCCCCAAGGATAGCCGCAGTTTTTTCACAACCGTAAAGCTTTACGTTTTTCCCGTCCAGCGCCTGTTTTACAAGGGGCAGAAACCGTTTGGCAACTCCTTCATGTACCAAAAGGCTTTCCGCCGCGTTACAGACAGACGGACGGCTGGTTTTTGCATTGTAAACAATCGAGACCGCCATTTCCATTTCAGCGCTCTCATCTACAAAAATATGGCAGTTTCCAACGCCGGTTTCAATCACCGGCACAGTCGCATTCTGGACAACCGATTGGATCAGGCCGGCTCCTCCCCGGGGAATCAGAACGTCAAGACAACCGTTGAGCTTCATCATCTCAGCGGCGGTTGCGCGGTCTGTCTGTTCAACAAAGGTGACGACATCCTCCGGGAAACCGGTTTCTTTTAGGGCTCTACGCATCAACCCGGTGAGGCAGCGGTTAGAGTGGAACGCTTCTTTCCCTCCACGCAGCATAACGGCGTTTCCAGCTTTAAGGCATAACGTTGCCGCATCCACCGTAACATTGGGACGGGACTCATAAATCATACCAATCACCCCGAACGGCACGGCTACCCTGCGGATACTAAGCCCGTTCGGGCGTACGCTCCCATCTAAAACTCTGCCGACCGGATCAGGCATTGCCACTAGTTCCAAACAGGCGTCTGCCATAGACTGAATCCGCTTTTCATTCAGGACGAGCCGGTCGATCATCACCTCAGAAATACCCATCTCACGCGCTGCGGCGACATCTTTTTGGTTCGCCTCAAGAATTTGCTCCTTTTCCATAGGAAGCAGTTCCGCTATTTTTTTCAAGGCCGTGTTTTTCTTCATGGTATCCGCGTTGGCTACGGCCGTTTTAGTCGAATAAGCGCGCGCTCCCAACTCAGTTATGTAGCTCATGATCTTCCCCCGTTTGCAGGAACGAACAGTGTCCCTATCTCTTTGCCGTCAAATAAATCATACAAATTATTTGGGTTGCTGCCATTGATCAGTGCCATTAAACCTCCACGCTCCAAGGTCATTTCAGCTGCACCCAGCTTTGTTACCATGCCGCCGGTCCCGAGCTTACCCGCGCTTCCTCCGGCAAGGGCTCTAATGGAATCATCAATTTTATTTACCCGGGAAATTAACCTGGCGTTTTCATTGCAAGATGGGTCCATATCAAATAAACCATCTACGTCGGTCAAAATAATCAACGCATCTGCGCTAACCAGCCCCGCTACAATCGCAGAAAGGGTATCGTTTTCACCAAACGTGCCGCCGCGATCGATTTCATCAATTGAAACGGTATCGTTTTCATTGACAATGGGAATCGCCCCATATTCCAGCAGGCGGTTAAAGGTATTGATAACGTTTTCTTTGCGGTGTTGATCCCGCACGACATCTTCAGTCAGCAGTACCTGGGATACAACATGGTTTTGTTCAGAAAAATATTTATCATAGGTATACATCAACTCACATTGGCCAATCGCTGCACATGCCTGTTTTGAACGAACGTCAGTCGGGCGCGAATTGAGGCCTATTTTTCCCATTCCAACGCCGATGGCGCCCGAGCTGACCAGTATGATCTCCAACCCTGAGTTCTTTAAATCAGAAATCACCCGTACCAGCTGTTCTACACGGCGCAGATTCAAAAGCCCCGTATGATGAGCCAGCGTAGAGGTGCCGACTTTAATGACAATTCTTTTTGCTTGCGTGATATCCGTCATGGTAATCCCCTTAATTTTCTATATTCTCTTCAGCCTCTTCCCGCTTTTTAGCCAGGACGTCAAGCTGATAATTTAAAATATAACGTTTGGCATAGAGTGCCTTAGTCATGTTGATATAAGGCAGTGTCCCAAGCATGGGGACAACCAAGAGATTTAAAATATAATACGGCAGAAACGACAGATCCAACGCGAATAGCTCCGCTTTTTTCCCTTTCATAATGCCGACAGAACTCCTAAAAAGGGTTCTAATATGAATCCGCGGGTCATCCGCCAAAATATACGGAACCAGAAAATACCGGTAGCAAATGATTAGTGAAGCGATCAAGCCGCCCAAAAGCAGCCCTGCTGAAAGGACAAACAAGAGAAAGCTTTGCCATGCTGCTGCCTGATAAATTACGGAAACACAGTAAGCAAAATACACGGCCACGGCCGGAAGCAAAAACAAAGCCGTCCAAAGGGCGGTTTTCAAAAAAAGCAAAAAATAAACGACTAACGCCTTCAGCCACTTTTTCAGGGAAGCATACCAGGAAAAGGCCTTAAAAACCGGATAGATTTCGCCAGATGCCCGCCCGTAATACCACATAACGCTTCCTTGACGAAGCGGCGTCCCAAACAGGAAAGAAAGAAAAAGGCTGCCTACAAACAACCCTATAGCAAAAAGAAGAGGCCGCATGGAGATTGTAACACTTCCATAAAGAAGAAGCGGTGAGAAAAGCTGTTCAAGGGTAGAAAGCCCTGTCAAAGATACAGCCGTCCTTTCAAGGAGAGAAAAGAAGACAGAAACTGCCATCAGAGCCAATAACAAAGCGATTGAGCGCCCCCAAATCCCGCTCAGCAACTCTTTTGCTTTTTGCTTCATCTGTTTACGAAACATCCATTCCATCCTCTCCGGAAGTTTAATATTCTACACCTTTACGGGCGGCCACCCCTCTTTCATAGGGGTGTTTGATTTTTTTCATTTCGGTGACATAATCAGCGAGCTTCAAAATCTTATCACCTGGATTGCGGCCGGTTAAAACTATTTCAGTTCTCCCCTTTTCCCTATCTAGAAATGCAAGGAGTTCCTCCTGCTGAATCATTCCGAGGGATACGGCGTCCAGTATTTCGTCAAGCACAACACAGTCAAAAGCATGGCGCCCCATCAAGCCGGTTAGTTTTTTAAAACAATCCCTATGGCTTTCCCGGCAGGCACCCAGCTCTTCCGCATCCATAAAAGCGACAAACTTTTTAACATCGTCGGTTCGGATATAAGGGATGTTCAGCTTATCAAGCACTGCCAGCTCAGAAGTAGGGGCTCCCTTTAAAAACTGGACAAACAGGCACGACAAACCCGCGCCGTAGGCACGGACAAGAAGGCCGAGTGCCGCCGTAGTCTTCCCTTTCCCATCACCGGTGTAAAGATGAATCATTCCTGTATCCAATTGATCGCCTCATTCTGAAAAAGGTTCTTCAGTTTCATCTTCTACAAGATCGATTAAATTATACTCTTTTAACGTGCTGTTGTCCATAGCATCATAGGGAAGCGGGTCAAAAACTTCAACCAAGTTTCCCTGCAGCCAAAGCTGTGCGCTTGTCGCAACAGTATAGCCATGGCCGTTGCCGGTCATCCAAAGCTTCGGATCACGTTTTGGCAGTCCCAGAGCGGATAAAAGGGTCATCATAACGCCGCCGTGGATAATAACAGCTGCCGACGTGAGCTTATTTGCCATCATATCCTTCAAAACGCTTTCAAAACCTGCACAGACCCGCTGTTCAAAATTACGCATATTCTCCATGCTTTCCGGCACAGCGCCTGTTTTCAGCCAAGCCATAAAAGGGGCGTCATCCACCAATTCAGCGGCTGTTTTATTTTCGTAATCGCCAAAATCATATTCCCGCAGGCCATCAATCAAAACAGGTTCAAAAGCTGGATAAAGAATCTGAGCAGTCTGAATACAGCGCAGAAGAGGGCTGGAATAAACCTTTTGTACCCCCGGATACTCATAAGCCTCGCTTAAAGAACGCAGTTCGGCGGCGCCTTCCTCGCTGACTGGAATATCGGTGCGGCCAACGAAGCGCCCCTGTGCGTTCGCAAGAGTTTTCCCATGTCTTATCAAATGAATTCGGTAATTTTTCATAAGTCCTCCATATTATATAAAAATACATATAGTTATATTTTCAAAAAGAAAGATACGAAAAGTAAACGGAAAAAATCCCCAAATTCCGTCACTTCCCACGAAATGCAAACAAATTATAACATTTTTTATGGAAAAGGCAAAATAAACAAATAAATCCAGAAAAGTTTTAGACATCAAGCGATAAAAAAGCAATTTCTTCTACTTTACAAAGCAGGCGAAATATAATATAATTTGTTATACGTTGAGTTTTAAAAGAAAGGGATGGGCGGCGATGAACTCTGACTTTCCAAGAATTCTGACCCTGCTGCGCAAGGAACGCGGCATCAGCCAAAAAGAGGCGGCGGGTTCGCTGAACGTTTCTCAGGCGCTGCTTTCTCATTATGAGAAAGGGATTCGCGAATGCGGGTTGGATTTCGTCGTACGCACGGCCGATTTTTATGGCGTTTCCTGCGATTATCTGTTGGGACGTTCGCCAGAGCGTACCGGCACTACCATTTCAATTGATGAAATTCCGGAAGACGACGCGCTCGGGAAGGAAAACAATTTTAAAGGAAGTATTCTTCCTGTTTTGAACAAAAAACTGATTGTCAATTCCCTGCATATTATTTTTGATCTTTTGGGGAAAATTAATAATAAGTCTTTGACAGGGGAAGTCTCTTCCTTTCTGATGTTGGCAGTCTACCGGATGTTCCGGGTTGTATACAGCGTTAATCCCAAAAACGAGGAAGCGGTTTTCACCATTCCCAAGGCCGTTGCAAACTCTTATGCGTCTGCCGAAATGGCCGTTAAAGAAGCAAACGCCAGCGCAGTTTCACAGGGAGTTAAAATGAAAGGGCTTACGGCAATTGCAAAACGGGAAGAGAACATCCCACTTAACACGGAGCGGATTAATCAGGACTATCCGCAGCTTTCTTCTTCATTGTTCAACTTGATTCAGAACAGCGAAAACTTTTTAAAATAAGTATATCTAAGGCTTGTGAATAATTTATCAACACAAATTAAACATCTTTTCAGTTTTTTAATAAGGGGCGGTTCCATTGACCCGGACAAGGTTGTGGAAGCTCCAATATTTTTGTCAATATAACGGAAAAGCAGGGATTATATAAGTCCCTGCTTTTCATTTTGTTTTACATACCGGCAACTTCTTTATATAGTTCAACATAAGAGGCCGCCGATTTTTTCCAGGAGTTGTCACAGCTCATAGCGTACTTGACAAGGCCTTCCCAGTTGTCGGAATCATAATAAAGGTTCTTTGCACGTCGAATAGCGTCCAACATATCATAGGCATTATATGTCTTGAAAGTAAAGCCGTTTCCATTTAAAGAACCGCAGTCAAAAATACTGTCCCGCAAGCCGCCGGTTTCCCGCACAATAGGAATGGTGCCGTACCGCAGGGAGATCATCTGAGCAAGGCCACAGGGTTCGCTTTTTGACGGCATGAGGAACATGTCGCTCGCGGCGTAAATCTTTTTAGCGAGCGCCGGAATAAAGCCGAGCACCAACGCCACCCTGTCAGGATATTTGCCTTTCATATAGGAAAAGAAATCTTCATACTCCTTTTCTCCGGAACCAAGGATTACGACTTTATACCCTTCTGCAATAATATCGTCAAAAACAGAACGGACCAGATCCACGCCTTTATGCTCAACCAGGCGGGTGACCATTGAAAGAACGGGGGAGCCGTCGTCCTTGAGGCCGAGTTCATTCAAAAGCTCTTCTTTGTTGATCTTTTTGCCCCCTAGCTCAGAAGCAGAAAAGTTTGCATAAATCTCCTCGTCGCTTTCCGGGTTGAAGCGCGACACATCTATCCCGTTGAGGATACCGCAGAGTTTGTACCGGTTCATGTTAAGAATAGGATCAAGGCCATGGGAGTACCAAGATGTCAAAATTTCATCTGCATAAGAAGGGCTGACCGTGGTGACTTTATCGGCAACCTGAATTGCCCCTTTCATAAAGTTGACGCAACCATCGCTTTCCACAATGCTGAGCTGGTCCGCCGGGATACCGAGAACCGGCTCCAGAATATCCAGGCCGTATTTACCCTGATACTGGATGTTATGGATCGTAAAGATATTCTTAATATTTTCAAACCCTTCTTCATTCTGATAGAAGAGCTTGTAATACACAGAGACCAAGGCAGTCTGCCAGTCGTTGGCGTGGATGATATCAGGCTTATAATCGATATGCCGAAGCATTTCAAGAATCGCCCTTGAGAAAAAAGCAAAGCGCTCGGCATCGTCGTAATAACCATACAAACCGGGACGCCTGAAATAATACTCGTTATCCAGCAGATAGTAAATTACCCCGTTGTAATTATACTCAAACACACCGCAGTACTGCTTCCGCCAGGAAACGTCCACATAGAAATTTGTTATGTACTTGAATTTGCTGCGGTGCTCTTCCTTAATATCCTGGTAGAGAGGAAGCACCACCCGGCAGGCAACCCTGCGGTTGCGGATTGCTTTTGGAAGCGCACCTGCCACATCGGCCAGCCCTCCGGATGCAATTAACGGAATCGCCTCACTCGCTGCATATAAAACTTTCATCAACAACCAACCTTTCCCATAAACGTCCCCGGGCTAATATGTCACACCCTCGAATTTTTAGCGAGGTACACCGGATAGTCGATGGTTCCTGTGACAACCCGGTAATCATTGAAGACAACGTTTTTGTCCGCAATTACATGGTTTACTTCACATTTTGAACCGATTACCGTACCCTGCATGATAATGGAGTTCTTAACCTTCGCGCCTGCTTTGACAATAACGCCGCGGAACAGGATACAGTTTTCTACATCCCCCTCAATAATACAGCCGTCTGCAATCAGGGAGTTTTTTGCAATTGCGTCTATTCCATATTTTACAGGAACTTCGTCGCGAATTTTGGTGTAAACAGGGCGATCGGCAGGAAAAAGCACCTTGCGCGCCTCCGGATTGAGAAGGTCCATGTTCGCCTGGTAATAGCTCTGCATGGTATAAATGTCCTCCACGAACCCGTCGTAGCTGTAACCATAAATTTTAAGGCTGTCGCTCTTACCCTGAAGAACGCTCCTATCAAAATCGAATTCACCTTTCGCAGTCGCTTCCCTGATGAGGTCAATCAACAGGTCTTTGGCGACGACGTAAACATCAAGGCAAAGATTATTTACCCCTTCGGTTTTTGGAGCAATCATAACCTCACCGACTCTGCCAGTATGATCGACTTTAAGCAGGGTACTCGCCCTCGCCTGCTCTTCCGAGACATTGACGTTCTTGTACATCAGGGTTATATCCGCACCCTTTTGAATATGGTATTCTACCAGCGGTGTATAATCCATATTGGAGATAATGTTGCAGTCCGACATGACAACATATTTGCAGTTCGAATGAGACAGAAAAGCAAGGGCTCCATGAAGCGCTTCCAGTTTGCCCCGGTAAATACCATCATGAGCCGTATTGCCGAACGGCGGAAGAATGTGAAGCCCCCCCATCTTTCTCGAAAGATCCCACTCACGACCGGAACCCAAATGGTCGATTAACGACTGGTAGTTGTACTTTGTAATGACGCCGACCCGGCTGATCCCGGAGCGGACCATGTTGGACAGCGGAAAGTCAATCAACCGGTAACGGCCGCCGAACGGGACCGAACCGAGAGTACGGTTGGCTGTCAGTTCAGTGATGATATTGTCATGGGTATTGGAAAAAATAATACCGCATACTTTTTCATTATACATGTTCGTCACCCCTTCTCTATATATTTCCCGCGACCATCTGTTTCGGCTTGATAACTGTTCCGGTGGACACCGTCACATCAGGCCCTACGACTGCGATTCCCCACTGGGATTTGTCGTCGATCATTTCCGGACGTTCACCAATGACTACGTTTTCTTCCACAACAACATCTTCACCAATGATGGCATACTCAACAATCGAATTCTTCTTGATAACGGCGCCCGGCATGATGATGCTGTCGCGGACCACCGCGCCTTCTTCAATGGTGACGCCCGCGAAAAGGACCGAGAAATCGACCGTACCGTAAACACTGCAGCCCTCTGTTACCATGCTGTTTTGCACATTGGCGACAGCCGATATGTAATGAGGCGGCATAACCGGGTTACGGGAATATATTTTCCAGTTGGGATCGTAAAGCTCAAGCGGGACGTTGGGGTTTAATAAGTCCATATTGGCTTCCCAGAGGCTGTCTAGGGTACCAACGTCCTTCCAGTACCCTTCAAATGGGTAGGCTACCATTTTTTCGTTGGCGCCAAGCATGGCCGGAATAATGTTTTTACCAAAATCTTTACTGGAATCCACATTGTTTTCATCATCGATCAAATACTGTTTCAGCTTTTTCCAGCTGAAAATATAAACACCCATTGAAGCAAGGTCGCTCTTGGGTTCCTTAGGCTTCTCTTCAAAATCCACAATCGTTCCGTTTTCATCAGCTGTCATGATACCGAAACGGGAGGCCTCTTCCATAGGCACCTGCAGCACAGCGATGGTGCAGTCTGCCTTTTTCTCCTTATGGAAAGAAAGCATTTTGTCGTAATCCATTTTGTAAATATGGTCACCGGACAGGATAAGGACATATTCCGGGTCATACCGGTCTACAAAGGGGATATTCTGGTAAATGGCGTTTGCAGTACCCTTGTACCACTGAGCGCCAAGTGCGGACTGATACGGCGGCAGTACATGAACGCCCCCATGAATCCGGTCCAAGTCCCACGGCTGCCCATTCCCAAGGTATTCGTTTAATACCAGCGGCTGGTACTGGGTCAGAACACCTACAGTATCAATTCCCGAATTAACACAGTTGGACAGAGGGAAATCAATAATCCTGTACTTACCGCCAAACGGGACGGCCGGCTTTGCCATATGCTGCGTCAGGACATACAGACGGCTCCCCTGCCCTCCGGCAAGCAGCATTGCCACACACTCTTTTTTGTTGAACACACATTTCACTCCCAATCAATTTATAAAAATCAGGCTATTCCGAAGCCTTTTTTGCCTTTTTTGAAGGCACCGGAGAGGCAGCCCTTTTCGGCTTTTCATCCGGCCTTTTTTCCTTTTTCACCTCAAAGAACATAACCGACATCGGCGCTATGGTAAAGGAAGCCGACTGGTCATACCCATGGTTTTTAACATCTACCGAATGAACCGGCTCCGGGTTCCCGGCCCCCGTCCCTCCAAACCGGAGGTCATTTGTATTGAAGACCTCAGTATAAATCCCGTAATAAGGAACCCCTATCATATAATTCTCACGCTGTACCGGTGAAAAGTTACATATGACAATCAATTCCTCCCCTTTTCGATTGATTCGCCGGAAGGATATAATATTTTGTGTATTGTCATCGTTTGAAATCCACTGGAACCCGTCCCAGGAATGGTCGTCTTCCCAGAGGGGAGAGGATTTCAGGTAGAATTTATTTAAAGATGAAACAAAAAGCTTCAGCTTCCGGTGCATTTCGTAGCCAAGAAGAATCCAGTCGAGCTCCTTTTCGTAGTTCCACTCGATAAACTGGCCGAACTCCTGGCCCATAAAAAGGAGCTTGCCGCCCGGATGAGCCATCATGTACCCCAGGAAAGCCCGTACCCCGGCAAACTTCTGTTCATATTCCCCCGGCATCTTGGAAATCAACGAGCATTTGCCGTGAACCACCTCATCGTGCGAGATGGGAAGGATAAAGTTCTCACTAAACGCATAGAAAAAGGAAAAGGTCAGTTTATCATGACTGCCGGCGCGGTATAGCGGATCCATGCTCATGTAGGAGAGCATGTCGTTCATCCAACCCATATTCCACTTATAGTTGAAGCCCAAACCGCCAACGTCTGATGGCTTCGTAACAAGGGGCCAGGCAGTTGATTCCTCCGCGATCATCAATACATTTGGGTGGTCGCTCAAGATTGCGCGGTTGAGCTTCTGGAAAAACTCGACCGCTTCCAGGTTTTCATGGCCGCCATTTTTATTTGGCCGCCATTCATCCCGGTCATAATCAAGGTAGAGCATTGACGCTACGGCGTCGACCCTCAGCCCGTCGATATGATACTGCTCCACCCAGAATTTGGCGCTGGAAATTAAAAAGCTGACGACTTCGTTCCGGCCATAGTCGAAAACCCGGGTTCCCCAGCCTTTGTGTTCCTGCTTTAATGGGTCGCTGTATTCATAACAGGGAGCACCGTCAAATTCATAAAGCCCGTGCGCATCTTTAGGGAAATGGGCCGGCACCCAGTCGAGAATAACGCCGATGCCGGCAACGTGGCAGCGGTCAATAAACGCCATAAAATCATGCGGCGTACCGTACCGGGCGGTCGGGGCAAAGTAACCGGTCACCTGATAACCCCAGGAACCCTCATAAGGATATTCTGTAATAGGAAGCAGTTCAATGTGGGTATAGCCCATCTCCTTGATATAAGGAATGAGCTCATCGGCCATTTTGGTATAATTAAAAGTATTTCCATCTTCGTAACGGCGCCATGAGCCTAAATGTATTTCATAAATATTAAGCGGCTGATGAAAAATACTTTTCGCACTGTTCTTCCGCCGCCAGGCCTCGTCCCTCCAGGCATACCCGCCTATGTCGTAAAACTTGGAAGCGGTTCCCGGCGCTTCCTCTGCATGGAACGCATAAGGGTCAGCTTTCATATAAATTTTACCATCAGCGCCCTCAATACTGTACTTGTATAAGTCATATTGTTTGATGTGCGGAACAAAGCAAAACCAGATTTCGCCATCCCCGCTTTTGGACATACGATTTATTTCACGATCCCAGCCGTTAAAATCACCCACCACGGAGACCGACTTTGCATGCGGTGCCCAAACCCGAAAAGTCGCTCCTACGCTCCGACCGTATTTAGCGGGATGAGAACCCAAATATCCATAAGCCTCATAATTCGTGCCCTGGTGGAATAGAAATTCCGCAAAATCATTCGGCGTTTTTTTCACTCCTGGCATAGCAACGTCCTCCGCATCGTTTTAATAACATTATCATAGCAAATTGGAATTTTATTTTCAATAGAAATTTGTAAGTTTTTTAATATTTTGGAAAATTTATTAATAAAATTTATCTAATTTAACCAAATATTGACATGGTTTTTATATATAAAGAAAAGGGTAGTGAGCTAAAGCACGCAAAAACAACACATTTTGTTTTATTTTTTCCATTTTAATGTTATAATAGGAAAGAATTTGCAAATAGGAAAGGATGACCACATGAACAAGTATATTAAGCTTGTCAAGAATATATCCATATTTGCGGTTGGTACTTTTACTTCTAAACTTTTAGTCTTTTTACTGACGCCGTTTTATACAAGCCTTCTCTCGCCTGACCAGTTCGGCGTCGTCAACCTTATTGTTGATACATCCAACCTTATCATCCCTGTCGCAACCATTTGCATTACCGACGCCGTCATTCGGTTTGGGCTTGACCGGGCGGTCAACAAGACCGAAGTTTTTACAAACGGCCTTCTGGTTATTTTTGCCGGTTTCGGGGTCATGCTGCTTCTCATGCCCGCACTCCTACAAAACGATATTATAGCAGAATTCCCTGTCTTAATTTATCTATTTGTGTTGTGTTCCGGATTAAATAGTTTATGCCTCCAATTCATCCGCGCAAGGGGTCTCGTCAAACTGTTTGCCTATTCGGGTATTCAAAACACGGCGATCATGGTAATTGCAAACATTTTAATGCTCGGCGTTTTTCACCTGGGAATTTACGGATACGTCCTTTCCATCATTATTGCCGATTTCCTTTCCGCCATTTTCCTGTTCTGGATTGCCGGTCTTCGGAAATATGTTCGTTTCAAACATATTAACAAAGAGCTGCTCCGCGCAATGGTTGTCTTCTCCCTTCCTTTGATCCCGACCGCCTTGTTTTGGTGGATTAACACCCTGTCCGATAAATATGTTATTACCTATATGCTTGAAAACGGAAAGTATATCAACGGCCTTTATTCAGCAGCCCATAAACTGCCGACTTTTATTACCATGATCGCGGGCGTCATCATGCAGGCGTGGAATATCTCCGCAATTACCGAAGATAACGCAAAGGATAAAAAACGTTTCTATAAAAATGTTTTCGGCTCCTTTTCCGCAGTTATTTTTATGGGGGCTTCTTTTGTCATCATTATGACAAAAATTGTCACGCGGATTCTGGTTGCGGAAAGCTATTATGAGTCCTGGCAGTTTGTCCCTATCCTGATGCTGGCGACTGTTTTTACCTGCTTCTCCTCTTTTCTTGCAAGCATTTATATGGTGGCTAAAAAGAATAAAGTTTCTATGCTCACCATCTTCGCGGGCGCTGCAGTCAATATTGCGCTGAACCTGATTTTGGTCCCGCTCTATGGAGGGCTGGGGGCTGCAACCGGCACCTTCATCAGCTGTATGCTCGTCTTTATTCTGCGCGTCATCACCACCAAGCAGTTTATCCGCTTCAATATGCAGATTCCCAAGCTCACCTTAAATACTGTTATTCTCATATTTCAGGCGGTGGTTATGATTCTGGAGGTTCGGTACTGGATTTATTTGGAAATCGTCTTCTTTGTCCTGATTGTTATTATCAATGCGGGAACCCTGTTAAACGGGCTGAAAAGCTTTGTTTCCATAAGGCGTGGAAAATAAAACTTTTTATAAATCAAAAATATCCGAGGAATAGTTCTTCCACGGATATTTTTTGTTCAATAAAGTTTTGGGGCATACCCTTCATCCATCAGTTGGAAAAGAGTACGCAGATTGCGCGGGAGACCGTCAGGCCATTTGTCAAACCCAAGACGTTTAATCCTCTGGCTGAAGTCATCCGGCAAATCATCATAGGGCGCCCCTTTCAGAACCCGTTCTGTCTCATTCTGATTAAAACAAATCTCCTCCGGTACCTCCGGATTATGACCAATGTTCATTGGACAACATATTTGGCATTTTAGGCAGTCATAAGCAGTGTGATGTGCCGACTTCGGCAGCCACTGGGGGAATTCCCCTCCCGCTTCGTTCAGCGCAGAGAAACAACGGGAAGCATCAATTAAAAAGTGCTCTTTGCTGATTGCACCGGTTGGACAATGATTGACACAGGCCATGCACCTTTCACAGATATCTGCAACACAAACTTCACGCCAAAGAAACTTTTCACAGGGCAGGTCCGAATAAAACGCCTGATAAGAAAGATGGCTGCCCATTCCGTTTACATAGGTTATATTGTTCCTTCCATAAACTGCCAGCCCGCTTTGAACGGCGAGGCGTTTAAACGGCAGTCTGTCCGCCGGCACGATGTGGTATCCTTCCGTCGCAATTAAAGCTGCTAGAGCGCTATTAATTTCTTTTTCTTTACCCGCTATCAGAGAAAAGACAACATATGACTTACCATGATAGTTTAAGATGACTTTCGCATAGCCCGGACGAGCCTCTGCAATCAAGATAACTGAGCGAATCGGAAACGATGTCTTCGGTAATTCAAAGGAATACAGCTCACTGACAATCCAATTTTGAAAGTTATTGAGTTTCTCCTGCTGACGGAATTTAGCAATCTCCTCCTGCAGCCGAGGCAAGCATTCCACAGAAACCAGTTTTGCTCTACCGCCGTACTTTGCAATTGCCCCGTTAATCTTCCTCTCCATATATCTCTTCCCCCTATTGCTGCAACCGGTTGGTCCGATTATACCACAACGCAACTAAAAACACCAGCCAAAATGATATTTGGCTGGTGTTTTCTTACTCTTCAAACAGCGGGGTTGAAAAATACCTTTCGCCGGTATCCGGCAGGATGGTAACCACCCGTTTGCCCTTTCCAAGCTGCTTTGCCATCTTGATGGCCGCCGCAACGTTGGAGCCACTGGAAATTCCACATAGAATTCCCTCTTCCCGTGCAAGGCGTTTGGAGACTTCCAGCGCCTCATCATCGGTAATCGTCACCGTTTTATCATAAATTTGCATATTGAGGTTTTTCGGGATCAGGCCGTCTCCAATTCCCATCTGGAGATGGGTTCCAATACTGCCGCCTGAAAGGATAGCCGCATGTTCAGGCTCCACCGCCCAGATTGCAACATCCGGGAACTGGTTTTTCAAGACCTCGCCGATCCCGGAAATGGTACCTCCGGTACCAACACCGGAACAAAAGCCGTGAATCGGTCCTTCAACCTGCTCCAAAATTTCCACTGCGGTATGGTACTTGTGCACCAAAGGGTTATCCGGGTTTTCAAACTGCTGCGGTACGAAAACATTCGGGTTTTCCCCCGCCATCTGCACGGCGCGGTTCAGACACTCGGCAATGCACTTGCCAATATCTCCGTCGTCATGGACCAGCACGACCTCTGCGCCGTAATGGGTCACCAACAGTCTGCGCTCCTTGCTGACAGAATCCGGCATGATAATGACAACCTTATATCCTTTGACAGCACCCACCAGCGCAAGTCCAATTCCCTGGTTGCCGCTGGTCGGCTCCACAATGACGGTGTCCGGGCCGATCAGCCCTTTTTTCTCCGCCTCGGCAATCATGTTATAGGCCGTGCGGGTTTTGATAGAGCCGCCGATATTAACCCCCTCGTACTTAACAAGGATTTCAGCGTCATTCTCACCAACCAGGTGGTTTAACCTGATCATGGGCGTATGGCCCAACGCATCCAGAATGGTATTATAAATCAAAAAATGTTCCTTCTTTCCAAATTGTATGAAATGCTCTGTTAAATACAGGTAAAAGCGCCGTCAACCACAAAATCAGAGCCGGTGGTGAAGGGGCTCGCATCACCCGCCAGATACACGGCAATCGCCTGGAGTTCCTCCGGACGCCCCATCCGATGAAGAGGAGCCACCGCGTTCCATTGCTCAATCAGCGGAATCAGCGTCGGAGAGTTCAGGGTGAGCTCAGTGCCAATATATCCCGGGCTGATGCTGTTCACACGCACGTTCTTTGAGGCCCACTCAACCGCAAGCGATTTTGTAAGCTGAATGACCCCCGCTTTAGAGGCGTTGTAGGAACACTGCGGCTGCGGCACGTTGACAATATGGGCGGACATGGAAGCCGTATTGATAATTGAACCGCCTCCCTGCCGGATCATGACTTTCCCCGCTGCCTGCGCCGTGAGAAATACGCCGGTCAAATTGATATCGGTTACTTTTTTCCAATCTTCTAAAGTCATTTCTTCCGCTGGGATATTTTTGCAGATCCCCGCATTGCAGAACGCCGCGTCTATCCGCCCGAAACGGTTCAAAACAGCTTCAATCATCGCGTTGACATCCTCTTGTGACGTAACGTCTGCCTGAACCGAGAAGAGTTCCCTCCCGGTTGCTTTTGCTATTTCAGCCGCCGCTTTTTCCGCTTCTGCCAGGTCGAGGTCGACTAACGCAACATCGGCCCCAGCTTCAGCCAATGCCGTAGCTATACTGCGCCCAATTCCTCGGGCTCCGCCAGTTACAAAAGCTTTTTTACCGTCCAAACGCATTTTTTCAATAATTCCCACAGTACCACTTCCCTGCTTCATAATGTTGATTCGTCAGTTAATAGTAAAATAAGGGCCATATAATATTTGCAAGAAACACTGACGCTATTATACTCTAATTGGAACATCCTGTAAAGAAAAAGGGAGAATTGCTTCCGCTTTTTATTTTATGCAGTTCCGCTTTTCATTTGACCGCACGCTTCATTATCCATCTTGAAAAGTTACAAGGAAAGGGGGTATGATAAAATCAAAGTGAAAGAAATACAATTTGAACTGTTTCATTAGGAGGAAGATCAAATGCCGACTTTAAAAATTACAAAGGACAATTTCAAAGAAGAAGTTTTGCTGTCATCCATCCCGGCAATGGTAGAATTTTGGGCGACCTGGTGCGGCCCCTGCCAGGCGATGGCTCCTTTCTTAGAGGAAATCGCGGAGGAAAAAGAAGGGCAGGTAAAAATTTGCAAAGTTAATATCGACGAGGAAATGAGCCTAGCAACCGCCTATAGCGTCCTTGCGGTGCCGTCGGTCATGGTAATCAAAAACGGAGAGATCACTGTCGCTTCAGCCGGTGCTAAAAGCAAGGAAGAGCTACTTAAAATGCTGGAAGAATGAAGAAAGAAAAAATCCTTTTCCTTCTTCATCAAACTTTTTCGTACAACATGCCTTAACCGCAGGTCAAAGCTGCGGGCAGCCGGGCAAACAGTCTACAGGAAATAATGGCGCCGGCCGCAAAAAGCAGCCCGCCTTAACAAAAACTGCCCGCGCGGAAACTTTTACCGCGCGGGCGCTGTACAATGTTATTTAGGCCTTGTTTGAAGCGGCTTTATGGTTTTGCGATATAACCGCACAAACAAAAGGATGCTTGCTAAAAGCGAAAATATTTCAGCAATTGGAAAAGCAAACCAGACATTTTCAACCTGCATGGTTTGTGCAAGAAGGTACGCGCACGGCACCAAAACAACCAACTGCCGCAGCACTGAAATAATAAGGCTGTACGTCCCTTTCCCAACCGCTTGGAAGAGAGTTGAAAATATAATGCCGAGTGCCGCCGGGATAAAGCAGATGCTGATCAACCGGAGTGCCGGTACGCCTATTTTCAGCATATGGTCAGACGCGTTAAAAATACCAAGCAGCAGATCCGGCACCGCCCAGAAAACGGCGGTACCAACTGCCATAATAATCAAAGCAATAATTCCGCCTATTTTCAGCGCGGACATCAACCTTGCCTTATTACGCGCGCCAAAATTGTACCCCATAATCGGCATGACGCCGTGGGTCAGGCCGAAGACCGGCATAAAAATAAAGGATTGGAGTTTAAAGTAAACACCGAAAACAGCTACTGCCGTTTCAGTAAACGAGATGAGGATAGCGTTCATTGCAACATTCATGACAGAACCGATCGACTGCATAATGATCGACGGAAAACCGACGGCGTAAATGCTTTTGACAATTCCCCAGTCAAACTTAAAGCCCTTGAAGCGAATGGAGATGGCATGATCCTTTGCCTTGACAATATAAATGGCAAACAGCATCGATACAATCTGGCCGAGCACGGTTGCAATTGCGGCACCGGAAACTCCCATTGCCGGAAGGCCAAGCCAACCAAAAATAAAGATCGGGTCCAAAATCATATTGGTTACGGCTCCAACCAGCTGGAATAGCATGGGATAAATCATATTGCCGGTGGCCTGCAGCGTTTTTTCAAGGTTGACTTCAACAAAGATGCCGAAGGAACAAATACAGCAAATGCTGATATACTGGGTACCCATCTCTACGATTTCAGCAATATCGGTAAAGCTCTGGAAAAAAAGCCTTGAACCAAAAATGCCGACCAGGGCAAAAATAAACCAACTGAAAACTGCAAGAAGAATGCCATGGGCCGCGGCGCTGTCCGCCAGCTCCTGCCGGCGCTCGCCCAGCTTGCGGGAGATAAACGAGTTAATACCGATTGACGTTCCGACCGCGACTGAAACCATCAGCATTTGGATTGGAAAAGCCAGCGATACAGCAGTCAACGCATTCTCATTAACCTGTGATACAAAATAACTGTCTACAATGTTATAAAGCGCTTGTACCAGCATGGAAAACATGGCTGGGAGCGACATTGAAATGATGAGTTTTAAAACTGGGTCCCGCCCCATTTTATTCTCAGTTTGATTTTCTACTGCCTTTTGCATAGGTTCACTCCTTTATTCATACCCAATCATTTTACATCAAAATATTATAAATGACAACATTTTATGCGGTAAATAAAAAACAAGTCCAATTTTCCGGCCGTATCCAGTGTTTCCTCAACATGTCAATTGACCTTTTTCTGCAAATATGTTATTTTATAAAAAACGGCTGAATCGCCGTATATGGTGCAGTCTTTGTATAGGAGAAGCAGGTGTACGCAGTTGTAGGTTTGCTTTCAACAAGCACATAACAGTGCGTTTCCGTTCCTGCGGTGTACTTTGGTTTGCACAGCACAGTTATAAAAGCCATTTGAACGCGTGATGCGTTTTAGTTTTTGCAGTTGGATATAAGCTGACAAGAAAAATTGGCTGCTGCCTTAACAGGCACAATCGTTTATATGTTTTCAGGATATCAATAAATAAAATAATTTTTTCATAAAAAGGGAAATACGGCGTTTTCATTTGCACAACAAAAATATATACTAAACAGCTGCACCGGTTTCGGCGCGTTTAAATCCATTTTTTAAACCAGGGAGGTTGAATTTTATGGCCAAATCAAAAATTAAGCCTGCCGATATCGCACGTGTCAAAGGGATGGGCTTCCTGTTAAACCGCGGCACCGAGCTTTTTTCCGGCAGGGTCGTTCCCGCTGGTGGTATTTTTACCGCTGAACAGCTGGATACTATTGCAAAATGCGCGCAAAAATTTGGCAGCGGCAAAGTCGCGTTTACCAGCCGCCTCGCAGCTGAAATTGTAGGGATTCCTTATGATAAAATAGACGAAGCTGTCGCTTTTGTAGAAGAATGCGGCCTTTCTTTTGGCGGAACTGGGGCGAAAATTCGCCCGGTAACCGCATGTAAGGGTACGACCTGTGTGTATGGGAACTTCGATACCCAGGCTATGGCAAAGGAAATCCACGACCGTTATTATCTCGGCTGGGCCAATGTCAAACTGCCGCATAAGTTTAAAATTGCAGTTGGCGGCTGCCCGAACAGCTGCATGAAGCCAAGCCTCAACGATTTTGGTATAGAAGCCCACCGCATTCCGCAGTACGATAAGGAAAAATGCCGTGGGTGCGCCACCTGTTTTGTTGAGACAGCCTGCCCGATGAAAGCGGCTGCCCTGAACGAAGCCCGAAAACTTGAAATTAATGAAACAATCTGCACCGCCTGCGGCGTGTGCACTGGAAAATGCCCCTTTCAGGCGGTGGCGCACCATAACGATGTAAAATATCAAATTTTTGTGGGCGGGACCTGGGGCAAAAAGACCCGCAACGGTACCCCTCTTTCCCGGCTGGTAGAGGCCGATGAAATTTACCCCCTGCTTGAAAAAACCATGCTCTGGTTTAAAAAGTATGCGTACCAGAAGGAACGCCTGGGTGCGGCAATTGACCGGATCGGCGTAGAAAAACTTGAAGAAGAGCTCTTCTCCGACACGCTCCTGCAAGAGAAGGATAAAATCCTTTCTGCTGAAATGAAAGAGCGCCCATAATAAGACGCAAAAGCCGCCGGGTTTTAATCCGGCGGCTTTTTTAGCAAAAAAGAATTTATGATACAAAACAAACAGTTTTTGCTCATCAACACACAAAAAAAGAGAACTGTTCACAAATTAAGCATACCTCTAGCCTTTAAAACGCCTATAATATAAATATCAGTTTGCCGTTACAGGCGTTTTAAGGAGAACCAATGAATATTTCCAATACTAAACTCATTTTGAAGCAAGAGGCGCCCTGGCTCGTCATGATTCACGGATTTGGCGGCAGCAAA
Source organism: Oscillospiraceae bacterium (assembly GCA_902766785.1). Classification (GTDB taxonomy): domain Bacteria; phylum Bacillota; class Clostridia; order Oscillospirales; family Ruminococcaceae; genus Metaruminococcus_A. The sequence continues at coordinate 20,539 of CACXEO010000005.1, forward strand.
AAAATGTGGAATAAACAGATAGACGCCTTTAGCGACCGCTATAACATTATGATTCTGGAACTGCCGGGCCACGGCGATTCCCCCATTGGATTATCGGAATATGAAAACGTTTCCCTGCAGGATATTGCGGAGGCAATTATTAACCTCCTGCTGTCTGAAAAAATTTTCTGTGCAAGCTTTATCTGCGTTTCAATGGCAACCCTTATTATGTCGGCCATTGCGGAAGTCCATCCAGAAATGATCAGCTCGGTTGTTTTCTGCGGCGCTGTCTTTGGAATGAACCGGATTTCTGAACTGACATTCCGGGCCGGAAACTATTTGAAATACATCCTGCCTTATATGGCAATGGTCAAAATCCTGGCCATGATACTGATGCCGAACAGGACGCATAAAATCTCCCGAAAGTTTCTGGTGCTTGAATGCCGCAATCTGGGCCGGGCGGAATTTCTTCGCTGGTACAGTTTGCTAACCGGTGAAATATACCGCCTGCACGACCATATGTCCTGTTTTAAGGGGATTCAAAGCTTGGTCATTATGGGCAGTGAAGACCATGTCTTTTTAAAAGACGCCATCAGTTCTTTGTTAAATTTCCGCAACCGGATTAAGCTCAAAACAATCAGGAACTGCGGGCATGTCTGCAGCTTACAGAAGTGGCGGGAATTCAACGCTATTTCCGCAGAATTCTTAGACTCCGTTTCATTTCCGGCCGTCAAGCCCGTCTCCCTGCCATAGCCAATAAAAGCAGCCGGTTATAACCGGCTGTTTTTTACGCCTAAATTTGCAGCGAAACATCAATCTGCAAAATAGCTCCCCAAAATTTCGTTTACGAGCTTTCCTTCCGCCTTTCCTTTAACCTGAGGCATCAGCTCCCGCATAATGATCCCCTTCTGCTTGACGGAAGGCTCTGTGATTCCAAGCTTTTCCAAAACAGATTCGATGGTTTTGCGGATTTCAGCTTCATCCATCTGCTCCGGCATAAATTCAGATAAAACAGAAATTTTGTAGAAGCATTCCTCCTTGATATCGCTCCGGTCAGCCGGGGCGCTCTCAAGCGTTTCCTTTGTCTGCTTGAGTTCCCGCGCGACAATTGCGGTTTCCTCTTCGGTCGTCAAATCTTCCCGTTTCTGGATCACACCGTTTTTGAGAGCCGCCAGCAGATTTGACAAAACGTCCTTGCGCTTGCTGTCCCGCGCCTTCATAGCGGCCATCATTTGGGCTCTTACGTCGTCAACCATTCCCATTGCCAACACTTCTTTCCTCTAGATTTAATTTTTTTTATAATAACACGGCTGACGAACGATTGCAAATTCGTATTAAAACCGTGTATAATAAAATCAAATTTAAAATATCCGCTTTTTGAAAACAGGAGGCCTATATGAACTATATCACCGAAACAAACAGGATTTATGCAAGCAATGAAAATGGAACGTTAATCGCCGAGGTTACGTTCCCGAAAACAGGAGATAATACGGTAGATATTAACCATACTTTTGTAGATGATTCCCTCCGCGGGCAGGGCGTTGCGGGCAAACTTTTGGAACTCGCTGCAAAAGAGCTGCGCGCTACCGGGCGAAAAGCGTTTCTAAGCTGTTCCTACGCCGTAAAATGGTTTGAAAAGCACCCGGAAGAGACGGATTTACTGGTTTAGCGGGAATTTCTGCATAGTTTGGCATAACTTTGCAGAAAATAAATCCGGAGGTGACGAAACATGCCAGAAAATTTCGGGTTATACCGCTTAATTGAACAAGACCCCGCCGTAAAGCAGTACTACGATTCTCTGCCTGACCATATCCGTGACCAGATCAGCCAGCAGGCCAGCCAGATCAGAGACGAGGACTCCTTTGTCAGCTGCGTGCAGCAGCTCCTAAAGGCAGAATGATCCAAAAGCCCGCCGAACGGGCTTTTTGTCTTTTTATGAGCTTTTTATGAAAAAGCATGCTATAATGATGTAAAATTGAATTCCGACAAATAAAGGAGGAGTCTTTGTGGAAGTCATTCCCACACGGGTTCTCAACGAACTTTACATCTGGCTTGATATTGCCTTTCTCTGCCTTCTGCTTATCCTGCTCCTGGTGCACAAGAAGTACCTTGCCGCCCTGTTCGGCGCGTTTGGCGGGCTGCTTTACTTTGTTGTAGACTATGGCGGATTTTATCTGCTCCTGCACACTCGTACCGTAGAAGGAGCAGACCCGTTTTGGTTTCTGCTCTGGCTGAGCATCAGCTACGGGTTTACAAACTTTGTCTGGAGCTGGCTCTGGCTTGACCGGGATCACCACATTTTTGAATGGTCGGTCACTATAATATCCGGGTGGCTCTGCACGGCTCTTCTCAGCCAGAATTTCGGCGGAAGCTTTCAGGAAATTTCTATTTCCAGAGGAACAGAAAGCTATCACGGTATTATGGCGGCAATCCTTTTTATAGGGTATGCTATCCTTTGCGTTCGCAACATGCGGGTTCCAAAAGCAGAACGCGCCCCGCTCGGTTGGATATTAGCCATCGGCGTTCTGGTGCAGTTTTCCTGGGAGTTTATTCTGCTGATCTCCGGAATCCGCGCACAGGGTTTCGCCCCGCTGATTGTCAATTCCCTGTTAGAAACAAACCTAGGCCTGCCCTATATTTATTTTATCCACAGAGCGGTCAAGCGGCGGCGAAACGAAGATTTATCGCAGGCCGGCTGAATTTACAAATTAGCCACAGAATGACCATGAACAGCTTACATACCCTGCCTGCAAATACGGTATACTGACAGTAATCGTTTAAACCAAAGGAGTTATGATGAATGAACTGGCTGAGAAGGATGCTCGTAGGACGTTATGGAACAGATCAGCTGTCGCTGGCGCTGATGGTGCTTTACTTTGTTCTGTTTCTTTTAAGCTACATCCCCTACTGCTGGTTTCTTTCATGGATTGGCCTGTTGCTTTTTGCGGTAATCCTGTTTCGAACTTTTTCCCGGAATATTGCCGAACGTTACCATGAAAATCAGGTATTTCTCCGCTATTGGAACCCAGTCAAAAATTGGTTTAAAAACTTAAGGACGGCATTCCGTGACCGTAAAACCTACCGTTACTATCAATGCCCGAACTGCAAACAAAGGCTGAGGGTGCCCAAAGGCAGAGGTAAAATTAAAATTACCTGCCCCAAGTGCCGCAACCAGTTTATAAAAAAGACTTGATTAAAGGCTGGAACCATTCCAGCCTTTTTATTTTAGATGCCGCATCTACCAGATTATTTCATCGCGACACCCAATGCAAAGATCGGCACCATGATGACCAAAAAGCCCTGCCTCACTTTTTCTGTCGTCAACCTGCTGTTTTTCCTGTCCTCCTGCGTATTAGCGGGCGGTCTATTTATTCCTCATCCTTCCAAGCCCAGATTTTCCGGTTAATTGAAAAGAACAAAAAGTGCTGTTAGAACATATTGCAAACCGAGACTTTAAAAACAGTGAAAACCGCGGGATTGAAGATATTTCATCCAGAGAAAGTACAGTTGGCTTTTACTGCGGCGGTTCGGGATTGGGCGGACAACAACCCACTATATTTTTTATTTTCTCAAGGCAACGTGCCCTCTTTCATTTAGGCCAGAGGAAAAACAGGAACAGAGCCGCCTAAAACCTAATATGAATAAAAGCGCGTATGCGTTCAAGTTTTTTACCTGTCATATTTTTTGACGTCATATGTAAACTTGCCGGTTCGTAAAATCATCTCGTTTCCAGTATCTGTCCTGATCCGCGTTAAATTTAAGACACAACCTAAGACAACATGGTTATTTGCCGTGTTTCAAATAAAAAAGAGCGGGATCATAATGCCACAGCCCAGTAAGGCGATAATTTCAAAACACTGAAAAAGGCATTTGCAAAGGCGAGCAATAAGGCTCTGACTCAAAAGGTCGGAGCCTTATTGTTATCTATACATAAATATAATCGCATCTTTGAATTTCTGCACATGTATAAGTATAATGAAAGTATCAGGAGGTGTCGAGATGAAAGAGCAGAAATATCATATCTACCTGACCAATCAGGAACGGTCAGAGATTATAGAGTCCCTAATTGATTTCAAAAACATCCGTATGCAGCAAGGAAAATATACCGATGCCGTTGATGAGGTGCTGGTGAAGGTAATCCGTGCAAAAAAGAAGAAACTCAAAGTTGTATACATCTAAATATAGCTTTGGCTGCTTATTTCCCGCTTTGGGGGTAAGCAGCCCTTTTCATATATTATATATAACCTTAAATCCTGTGCCGCTTTTCCGTTTTCGGAAAGGCGGCTTTTTTGTTTTCAGAGGGTCACGAAAAAATTTTTTCAACTTTTTTTGAAAAACACCCTGCCAAAAGCCACCCCTTATTCAGAGTATGTGAAGGGGTTAATTCCTGACTCCGTTCAGGAGCTTCTTCGTGAACCTTGAAAATTGAATATACAGACACTTGGGACATTATTTCTGATGATAGCCCGAAGATAGGTACGCCGTGACTTCTCCTTTTCGGAGTATGAGCGAGAACCCCTGATCTGAAATCCGGTTTGCCACCGGGACGGCGATGACAGTCAGAATGATAATGATACTTCTCTACGGAGCTGGCGGAGTACCCGGCAGAGGTGAAATTCCTATGAACACGGTGCAGCACACCGTGACCCAAGTGTTTCCCGTAAGGCGAAAGCCGCCGCAGGGGGCGTCGAGGACAAATACTGCGGACACATATACATAGCTGTTTTCAAAAACAGTTATGAAATCTACAAAGAAGGAGGAAAAGCCAAAATGCCAAACTGCAAAACCATTGCTGTCTGCAATCAGAAGGGCGGCACAGGCAAAACGACCACGACGGTCAATTTAGGGATAGGGCTTGCACGGCTCGGCAAGAAAGTGCTTCTTGTGGATGCTGACCCGCAGGGCGACCTCACGACTTGTCTTGGATGGAGAGATAATGACGGTCTTACGACCACCATTACCGACAAATTATCCGAAATAATGCGTGAGGAAAACACAAACCCGCAAAGCGGTATTCTGCACCACGAAGAAAATGTTGACCTGCTTCCCGCAAACCTTGAATTGTCCGCTATGGAAATGATGCTTGTAACGACAATGAGCCGTGAAACGGTTATGAGAAACTATTTGAGCAAGGTAAAAGACAATTACGACTATGTACTGATTGATTGTATGCCCTCGCTCGGAATGGTAACTCTGAACGCATTAGCGGCGGCAGACAGCGTAATCATTCCTGTGCAGGCGCAGTATCTTCCGGCAAAGGGTATGACGCAGCTTATGCAGACAATCGGCAAGGTCAAACAGCATATCAATCCGAACCTGAAAATCGACGGTATCCTATTAAATATCGTAGACAATCGGACAAACCTTGCCAAAAGCACGGCAGACGCACTCCGTCAGAATTACGGCAGCGTTATCAAAATATATCGCTCGTCAATTCCAATGGCGGTAAAAGCCGCAGAGGTTGCTTCAAAGGGTGTCAGTATTTATAAGTATGAACCGAACAGCCCTGCGGCTAAGGCTTATGCCGAGCTTGCAAAGGAGGTGTTAGCCGATGGCAGGAAGAAAGAGCGACTTCACGCTGCCGACGCTCGATGACCTGTTTTCCACACAGGAGATACGGGACGAAGCGAAACTTGCTAAAATCCGAGATATTCCCATTGACCTGATTGACGATTTCCCCGATCACCCGTACAAGGTGCGAGATGACGAGGATATGATGCAGCTTGTGGAGAGTATTAAGGAGCGAGGGGTTATCACCCCTGCAACGGTTCGCCAAAAAGAGGACGGCAGATATGAGCTTATTTCGGGACACAGGCGAAAACGGGCAAGCGAGCTTGCCGGATTAGAGATGCTTCGCTGTGAGGTCGTAGAACTTGACCGTGACGAAGCCACGATTTTAATGGTGGAAAGCAATCTGCAACGGTCGGTCATACTGCCGAGCGAAAAAGCCTTTGCGTACAAAATGCGCTTGGATGCGATGAAGCGAAAGGCAGGCAGACCGAGTAAAGAAAATGTGTCCCCAGTGGGGACGAATTTACGAACGGATGAGATAATCGCCCAAGAAACAGGTGATAGCCGCAATCAAATACACCGTTATATCCGCCTTACAAACCTTGTCCCCGAATTGCTTGAAATCGTAGACGACGGCAGAATGAAGCTCCGCCCTGCGGTAGAGCTTTCGTATCTGAATGAGGACTGCCAGCGTGACTTGGTGGAGGAAATCGACTTGAACGATTGCACCCCGTCACACGCTCAAACCATTCGTATGCGAAAAATGTTTGAGGAAGGTAAACTCACGCCCGAAGCCATACAAGCCATTATGTCCGAGCAAAAACCAAATCAGCAGGAACGGATCGTTCTCAGCGGCGACAGGGTTCGCAAGTTTATTCCGAAAAGTATTCCGCTGAACAAAACGGAGGAATATGTCTGCAAGGCGCTGGAACACTATGCGAGTTTTTTGCGAAAACGGGCGGAGCGTGACAGCAGATAACGGGAGTATGTTTTTCGTTTCCCCCTTCCTCACACTCTAACCCCCGTAAAACTACCTGACTACCCGAAGAAAAAGAATACTATCTCCTAAACTAAAACTATCTCACATAAGTAAATCTATCTCGTTGACAACGCACACTTCACGGAAAGCGGCGCTTGTGGGTAAAATGAAAGATTGCCCAAAATCGCACCGTTGCTTTTCTGCAGCCTGTTTTCTACAATAGCGGCAAAGGAGTTGATGAAAATGAAACGGATAAGCTTACCGTGTCGCACAAAAGCGTGGGCGAAATGGCTGCACAATACGGTTTCAATCAGGAGCAAAAGGACTATCTGAATGAGCTTTTGCAGGATAAGAACAACACTTTGTGGTCGTCGGTTCTCTACGGTATCAACACAAGCGACAATCAGATTACCACAGTGGCGCTCTCACAGGTCGGTAATGTGGGCGGCGTACCGTATTGGTCGTGGTACGGCTTCGGAAGCCGTGTGGAATGGTGCGCCTGCTTTGTGTCGTGGTGCGCAAATGAATGCGGCTATATAGATACGGGCGTAATTCCTAAGTTTGCGGATTGCCAAACCGGGGTTCAATGGTTCAAAGACCGTGGGCAATGGCTTGACGGCTCTGCCGAACCTCTGCCCGGTATGATTATCTTCTACGATTGGGAAAGCAACGGACTTGACGGACAGCCTGACCATACCGCCATCGTTTGGAAGATTGAGGACGGCTATGTGTATACCGTCGAGGGCAACTGGGACGATGAATGTAAAATCTCGTGCAGACCTATCGGTGAGTATCAGATACTCGGTTATGGTGCGCCTGCATATTAACGGCGAATTGAAAGAGCCGACAGCTTCTCGGTTGAGATTCTGTCGGCTTTTTTCTTTTTCGGTTGACTTTGTATAAACTAAATACAGCAGGGTGTTGTGCGAACAAGTAAAAGACCGCAACACATTGTTTTGATAAAATTATTTATAGCGGACTTTGTAAGATGCTATGAACCGGTATTCCTATATCTAATGGCACAAAAGGACATTGTATCTAAACGGGCAGAAACCTCTAAACTTAAAACTGCCATTGAAAGCGAA
>CACXEO010000006.1 GCA_902766785.1 Oscillospiraceae bacterium
AATCCGCTTGAAACAAAGGAAAACGGTGCAACCCTCACGGGTTACACCGTATCCTACATAAGACTGTCCTTTAGGGTACGACCCTAAAGCTTTGCTTTTTTTATTTCCGGTGCTGTAATAGAAGGAAACATATGCCGTGTTTCCCCGGTTTTCTGTTGGATTCCTGCCCGCCCCGGTGTTATACTGAAAGAAACGAAACGCTGCAGAAAGGATGACAGAAATGAAAGAAGCGATTCACCGCTATTTTGAAGAACATACCGAGGACTTAATAAAAGACATTGCCGCTCTTGTAGCTGTTGAAAGCGACCGGGGCCCCGCCCTGCCGGGAAAACCCTTTGGGGAGGGCCCGGCCGAGGCTCTTGGCCTGGCGGAAAAGATGATTGGCGCCGCCGGGTTTGCCGCTGTCAATCACGACAATTACGTTGTGACGGGCGATATGAACGGAAAAGAGACCAAACTGAGCATTCTCGCCCATCTGGATATCGTCCCGGTCGGTACCGGCTGGACCCGCCCGCCCCTCACCCTGACCCGTGAGGGGAACGACCTGTACGGGCGGGGCGCCGCCGATAATAAGGGCCCGGCGGTTGCGGTCCTCTACGCCATGAAATGCCTGAAAGAGCTGGGCGTGGAGCTTTCTTCCAATTGCCGGCTGATTCTGGGCGCGGATGAGGAGTGCGGCAGCGGGGATTTGGAGTACTATTTCAGCAAAAACCCGCACACGCCCATCACTGTCACGCCGGATGCAGGCTACCCCATCATTAACACCGAAAAAGGCCGGCTGGAACTGGAAGCGGACGGCAGCTGGGAAAAAGAGGAGGTCTTCCCCCGGGTCTGCGGTTTTAAGGGCGGCGTAAAAATAAACGTAGTCCCCGCCGAGGCGGAAGCGGAGCTTGCCGGATTCTCACTGGAAGAGCTGACGCCGTACATCGGTGCGGCGGAGAAGGAAACCGGCGCAAAATTTGAGACGGAGGATCAGGGCGGCAGAATTGTGATCCGCTCCAAGGGGCAGAGCGCCCATGCAGCCTGGCCGGATACCGGCATCAACAGTATTACCGCCCTGCTCGCGCTCCTCACGTCCCTGCCTCTTGCGGAAGGAAGTTCCACCCGGGCGCTCCGGGACATCGCCGGGATGTTCCCCTTTGGCGAAGTCAGCGGGGAATCCGCGGGAATCGCCATGGCTGACGAGGTGAGCGGGCCGCTGACCATCGCCTTGACAATGCTTGAACTTACGGAGGACGGCGTCCATCTGGAAGCGGACTGCCGCGCGCCGGTCTGTGCGAACGACGGCAACGTCACCGAGGTCCTGCGGGACCGGCTGAACAAAATCGGCCTGACTGCCGGGGATAAGATTATGATGCCGCCTCATCATACGCCGTCTGATTCTCCGATTTGCAAAACACTTGTAAAATTATACGAAGAGTATACAGGGAGAAAAGGGGAGTGCATCGCTATCGGCGGTGGTACGTATGTTCATAATATCGAGGGCGGGGTTGGGTTCGGCTGCAATTTCCCGGAGGACAGCTGCGGCGCCCATGGGCCGGATGAGCACGCTTTTCTGAACAACCTCATCCTCTCAGGTGAACTGTATGCCCGGCTGATTCTGGAAATTTGCGGGTGATAACCCGGTGTGAAGCAAACGGCGGGAACCCTCCCGCCGTTTTGCACTGTTTGAGGGTTTGTGGTAAAATGGACGGGAGTGCAGGGAAAGAGGGAGGGAAAAGCTTGTTCGTTTCAAAAAGCAGGATTGTTGTGCGGTATGCGGAAACCGACCAGATGGGGGTTGTCCATCACGCGGTTTACCCCGTCTGGTATGAGGTTGCCCGCACGGATTATGTAAAAAAGGCGCTGGGGTTCCACTATGCGGAAATGGAAAAAATGGGGGTAATGACCCCGCTTTCCGGGCTGAACTGCCATTATGCAGGCGCCGCCCGCTATGGGGAGGAAATCACCGTCTGCGTCCGGGTGACTCAGCTGACGGCGGCGCGGATCGAGTTCAGCTACGAGCTTTACCGGGACGGGGAGGAAAAGCCCTTCAACACCGGTTCAACCCTCCACGGCTGGGTGGACGCCAAAACGTTCCGCCCGCTCAATATGAAGAAAAAGCACCCGGAGATTTATGAAAAGATCCGGGCTTTAATGGATTAAAATACTCTTCCCGTAAAACAGATAAAAAAGGAGAACCGCCAATGGGAAAAATCACAATCGAAAAAGAACGGATTATTTTTACGCGCAAGGACGAGCTTACCGTTCTTGAACCATATGGAAAGGATTGTATCCGGTGCCGTTTTACCAGAAACAGTAAAATCCTTAACGAAAACTGGACGCTTTTACCTCCTGTTGATAACTGCCATTACAAAATCACAGGCGACGAAAATTCCGCCGCAATTGAAAACGGAATGCTTTCGGTCACCGTTACCGCTGGAGATTACTTTACAGACGGGAAGGTGACCTATACCCGTAAGGGGAAACAGATCCTCCGCACCAAGCACGAAGGGGATTACGTCAACCGAACCATCCACACAGAGGGCGACCATTACAAAATCAGCATGATCTTTGAGGCCAATCCGGGCGAGCATCTTTACGGGCTTGGGCAGGAGCAGGAGGATCAGTTTGATCGAAAAGGCAGTACCAGTACGCTGCTCCACTATAATACCAAAACTGCTATGCCAGTGCTTTATTCCTCGCTGGGGTATGGTTTCCTCTGGAATAATCCGGCGGTCGGCCGCTGTGAAGCGACCAACAACCATACGATGTGGGTTGCTGACAGTGCTTATCAGGCGGATTATTTGGTCTACGCGGGGGAAACGCCTGCGGACGTCCTCAAAAAATACTGCGATTTAACCGGCTATGCCCCGCCGTTCCCGGAATGGGCAGCGGGCTTTTGGCAGTGTAAGCTGCGTTATGAAAGCCAGGAAGATTTTTTGGAGGTCGCACGGGAATATAAAAAACGTGGAATCCCCGTTTCGGCAATGGTAATCGACTTTTTTCACTGGACAGAGCAGGGGGACTGGAAATTCGATCCAAAATTCTGGCCCGAACCTGAAAGAATGTGCCGGGAACTGAAAGAGATGGGGATTCATCCCGTTGTTTCCGTTTGGCCGACCATCAACCCAAAAAGTGAAAACTGGGCTGAAATGAGCGAGCGGAACCTGTTGATGAGGAACGAGGACGGAACCTATCCAACGCTGGATTTTCACGGGATGCAGACCTCAATTGACCCGATGAATCCCGAAACGGCCTCCTTTGTCTGGGATAAAATTAAAAGGAATTATTACGACAAGGGGATTCGCACCTTTTGGCTGGACAATACAGAACCGGAGGTCCATCCGGAGAACCCGTCTAATTTCAAATACTACCTTGGGAACGGCGCCCAAACCGCGCTTTTGTATCCGTACTATTACACGAAAATGGTCTACGACGGCCTGAAAGCCGAGGGGGAGGCCGAGCCGATCAGTCTGGCCCGGGCGGCCTTTCCCGGCAGCCAGAAGTTCGGGACGGTCGTCTGGAATGGGGATGTAGACTCCACTTTTGAGGCACTCCGGATGAGCGTAAAATCCGGCCTCTCAATGGGGATGTGTGGAATTCCGTGGTGGAACAGCGATATCGGGGGATTTTTTAAAGCGGATACCGAGTCGGAATATTTCCGGGAGCTGATTGTACGCTGGTTTCAGTTCGGCCTGTTCTGCCCCGTTATGAGACTGCACGGTATCCGAAAGCAGCCGAAGGGCCATATTGACCGCCATCCGGGGATTATTGAGCCGAGCGGCGGCGACAACGAGCTCTGGAGTTTTGGAGAGAAAAATTATCCGGTCCTCAAGGGGCTCGTCGAGCTGCGGGAACGGCTCCGCCCGTATATCATGAAATATATGCGGCTTTCCAGTGAAACGGGGGCGCCGATTATGCGGCCGATGTTCTGGGATTACCCGGACGATGAGCAATGCTACACGCTGGAAGATCAGTATTTCTTTGGGGAAGAGATCCTGTTTGCGCCGATTGTGAATCAGGGGCAAACAGAACGGGGCGTCTATCTTCCGGAGGGAAGCTGGATAAACGTCAATGATTTCAAGAGGTATAACGGCCGTCAGACGGTTGCCTGCCATGCAGAGATTCACGAGTTTATCGCTTTTGTAAAAGAAGGAAGCCCCGTATTATCCGCGTTTCAGGATAGAGCATAAGGAAGAGAGATCCTCTGTTTTAACGTCAAATCCCGCCCTGCAAAGCGTTGTCAGCTTTGCAGGGCGGGATTATTTTTAAAAGGACGTAAATTTTGCGGCGCATAAGACGGCGCGGTAAAACGCAGAATTATTTCCTGCTGCAGAAAAGCAGCGCCTTAACAAATTCTTCCCGGCGAACCGAAGTGACAAACCGGACGTTCGGTTCCCGCCTCGGACGGCAGATGCATTCTCCCATCCGTTCCCCATTTGTCTGAACGTCAATATGAATCAGCTCTGCTTCGGGGAAAAGACCGGGCTCCGCTTCGTACAAAACGGCGGAAGCATCGTGTACCGGCGTACCGGGCAGGCCGGTGCTTTTGTAGGACTCCGCGTAGAATCTCATCAGGTCGCCGACCATATCGCCCTGCTTTGTGTCAAGGTCGGCAAACGTTTGAATTTCTTCATCGGTCAGGTAGGCTTTGTGGGTTACATCTAACCCGAGCAGGTTGAGCGGAACGCCTGAACTAAGCACTGCCCGTGCCGCGTCCGGATCCGCGCAGAAGTTGAATTCGGCGTAAGGGGTGACGTTCCCGCCGGAAAGGGAACCGCCCATGATAGTGAGGTGGTCTATTCGATTCCTGACAGCAGGGTAGCGCTCAAACAGTTCCGCAATATTTGTAAGCGGGCCGGTGGCAATGATTACAGCTGGTTCGTCCAAATTCAGAAGGGAATCACGCAGGAATTCAACAGCCGGGCGCGGGTCGCCCGGCAGGAAAGCGTTTCCGGCCCGCATTCCGGCAAGGCCGTCCTCGCCGTGAATATCCCCGGCGGTCAGCGGCGTGCGCCGCAGCGGACGCTCCGCTCCCCGGGCAACAGGAACGTCCAGACCAAGGTAAGCCGCGAGCCGCCTTGCGTTCAGATAAGTTTTATCACAGGTCTGGTTCCCAGCAACTGCAGTGATCCCATGCAGTGAAAAAACATCGGGCCGGGAGACGAGGACCATCAGGGCGATCGCGTCGTCCAGCCCCGGGTCGCAGTCAAAGAAAACCGCCTTTTGCATGTCATCCACCCAGCTTTTCCAAGGTCTGCTCTACTTCGTCCCGGGTTGGGATGGAAGGCGCGGCCCCTTCGCGCGAAACAGCAATGGAAGAGGCCATTGAGGCGAGCCGGAGGATTTTCTCCACCGGAAGCCCCTCTAAAAGCCCGGCGATATAATAGCCGGTGAAGGTATCGCCCGCAGCGGTAGTGTCCACAACCGGAACGTCAAAAATGCCGTGGGATGCAGATTGGTTCGCGTCTTTATAAAGGACGCCCCGTTTGCCCAGCGTAAGGACTACATGGCTTTTGGGGTATTTTTCCAGAATGGCCCCGGCCATTTTGTCCGGGTCAGAAGTACCGCTGATAGCTTCGCCCTCCACTTCGTTTAAGAGGAAGGTATCAACCGCCGACAGGTCGCAGCCCGTCAGACTTTCATCAAAGGGGGAGGGGTTTAAAATAATTTTCATCCCGCGTTCCCGCGCAGTTTTAATGATCTCTTCCAGGCTGCTGATTTCATTCTGAAGCAAAATGTAATCCCCCGCCTCAAAATAACACAGGACGTTCCCCGCAAAGATAGGAGTAATGGCGCGGTTGGAGCCGGGAAAGAGGAAGATGCTGTTCTGTCCGCTGTCATCCACCTGGATGATCGCCTGCCCATTTTCCACCTTTGCCGTCTCAATCAGGCTGACATCGACCCCGTTTTCCTTTAAAAACTCTTTTAAAGGAGCGCCGTCAGTGCCAACCAGCCCGGCGTGATAGACCTTTGCGCCCGCCCGCGCAAGGGCGACCGACTGATTCAGCCCTTTTCCGCCGAAATAGGTAGTGAGGCTGTGGGCGGTTATCGTCTCGCCCGGTTTTACAATGCTGGGCACCCGATAGACCTTATCGTAATTCATGGAACCAAAATTGATTAATTTCATTGGCAGTCACCCCATTTTAAAAACGATGAAACACCGTAGAATTTTTTATTGCTTTTAGCATAACACAACGAGCCTTTTTTGTAAATTATACTCCATTGAATTGTACCCGCCGGTGTGTTAAAATATGTGGGAGATATGTAAATATTGAGACACCGGAAGGAGGGTTTCAGGTGAAAAACGAGTTGCTGCACGGCTTTCGCCTGGGCAAGGCAGAACGCGGATTGGACATTCATGGGGTAGAAGTACGCCAGCATGGTGAAATAATTGCAAAACACCATTGGCGCGCGCAATACCGCGAATGTGTTTTTTCGGTCAGTAAAAGTTTTACTTCGGCTGCACTTGGTATTGCCTTGGAAGAAGGGCTTCTTTCCCTTGATGATAAAATTGTCGATTTATTTCCTGAATACGTTCCGGAAAAGCCGGATGAAAAACTTGGGCGGCTAACGGTTGAAATGAGTATGATGATGGCGAACGGACATGCAGAGTGTCCTGTTTTCCGCGCACGGAGGGATAATCCCACCTGTGAGGACTGGCTTTCCGATATTCTCAGCCAGCCCCTTGCTTATGAGCCTGGAACCCATTTCCTTTACAGCAATGTCAGCGGCTACTTTATATCGGCAGCTATCCAGAAAAAAACCGGGAAGACCCTGCGGGATTACCTGATACCACGCCTTTTTGAACCTCTCCATATTTTTAATCCTCAATGGGAGTCCTGCCCCAAAGGGATTAACCTCGGCGCGTCCGGGCTTTACCTGACTACGGAGGAGCTTTCCAGATTTGGCCAGCTGCTGCTCGATCACGGCCGGTTTGAGGGCAGACAGGTGGTTCCGGCTGATTACCTAGCCATGGCGGTTTCTCGTCGGATTGACAACGACAACGGTTCAACGGCTGATCCGGAGGCGGTTGCCGGCTATGGCTTTCAGTTCTGGCGCAACAGCATTCCAAATTCTTATCGCGCAGACGGCCTTTACGGCCAGTATATTATCGTGCTTCCCGACTACGACGCGGTCGTAACAGTAACGTCCCACGTGGAAGAGAACCAGCATAATATCCTGCGGCTGGTTTGGGATGAACTTTTACCGGAACTTGAAAGGAACCGCTGACCGGCGTAAAGGAAAGAAAACAGCTTGCCGAAATGGTTTATTCCGGCAAGCTTTCCTGTTGTCTGTTTAAGCGCGGCGGAGCATCCCCAGGACAATTCGGCTGGAAATTTCAGCCGCTTTTCTTTCAAATTCCTCGAACGAAACGTTTGCTTCGTGTTCCGCAAGGTCGGAGATGGAGCGGATGACCACGAACGGCACTTTATTCGCCGCAGCTACTTGAGCAATGGAAGCGCCTTCCATTTCAGCCGCCGCGGCGCCGAAGCTTTCAATCAGCTCTTTCTTTAGCCCGCTGTCGTCGACAAAAACGTCGCCGGAGGCAATGGTTCCGTCAATGTATTTGTTTTCGTCCAGAACGTCGTCCGCCGCGAGTTTAAAAAGGGAAACGAGCTCCGGATCGGCTTTATAGCGGGTCGGCGTTTTGCCATCCCCGTTTGCCATATAGCCCTTGACATAGCCGAAGGCGGTGAGGTCGAAGTCGTGCTGGACGGCGTCGGTGCTGATGACGATATCGCCTATGGCGAGGGAGTGGTGCAGCCCGCCTGCAACCCCGGTGTTGATGACGCAGCCGACCTGGAACCGGTCGATCATGGCCTGGGCGCAGATAGCGGCGTATACTTTGCCGATTCCGCACTGGGCAATAACGACCGGTTTGCCCTCAAGGGTCCCTTCGTAAAAGGTCACGCCCGCGGCCTCTGTTGTCTTTTCGTTTGAAAGCTTTTCTTTTAAGATTTCCACTTCGGACGCCATCGCGCCGATAATCCCAATGGTTTTGTTCTGTTCCATAAAATTTGCCTTCCCGCGCCGAGCCGTTTGGCGCTTTTAATAAAGTTTACCCTCTTATCTTATTGCATCGAGCTGAAAAGTGCAAGATGGGAATGGTGAAAGATTTTAAAGAATGTGTGAAGGAGGGAAGAGCGGAATGTCACTGGAACATCCGCATACCCCGCTTGAAGAGGTACCGGCTGAGGGAGAAGAGCCGGTCCGCCTGTGGAAGCCGTTTCACATTAACGTTGACGAGCACTATAAATTTATTCCGCGGCGGAAAATCAACCGCTTTTATTCCTACCTTGTAAAAATGATTGCGGTCGGGTTCTTTTTCTGCTACAACCGCCTGTTTTACGGGCTCCGCGTCCGGGGCCGCAGAAATTTCAAGGGGATCAAAGGCGGGGCTGTCACCGTCTGTAACCACGTACAGGGGCTGGACTGCTCTTTTGTAGTGGAGGCGGTCGCCCCCAAAAACCTCTATTACCCCACAGTCAAAACAAACCTGGAGCTGGCCGGCCTGCGCTGGCTGATCAGGGCCTGCGGCGGCATGCCGATCCCTGAAACGCCGAAAGCGCTCAGGGTCTTCAACGGCGTGATTCAGGAGCTGCTTTCCCGGGGGAACTACGTCCACGTTTATCCGGAGGGGATTTTGTATCCTTACTACTTAAAGGGGATCCGCAAGTTTCACCGGGGCGCATTCAAATACGCCTATGACGGGAACGTACCGGTCGTCCCCATGGTCATCACGTTCCGTGAGCGCAGGGGCATCAGAAAAATCCTGAACCGCAAGCCGCTTCCCACCCTGACGGTCCTCGAGCCGATTTACCCTGATACGAGCCGGAAGGCAAAGGCCGAGATCAACGATATGATGCTTCTCTGCTATGAAAATATGAGCGATTATTTTGACGTTCATTCCATCCCCTATGCCGGTGAATCCCCTGTGCTGAAACAGGAGCCCGCACCGGCGGGCCAGGCGCGGGAACAGCGCGAGCCGGCAATGGCTGGGGACTGAGCAGGTAAAACAGTATGAAAACAAGGAGCCGGGAAAGAATTTTTCTTTCCCGGCTCCTTGTATTATAGAGTAGTAGTGTTTATAGACCCTCTCCAAGGTCTGTGCTACAATGCAGAGGATGCTGTGGATTGGTATTAG
>CACXEO010000007.1 GCA_902766785.1 Oscillospiraceae bacterium
GGCCGGTTTTTCCAAATGGTTTGAATCTCATAATTATTCCCTCCGTTTGCGCCGGCGGCGCTTGCTGTAATGTTATTTAAAATTTTGCCAAGTGGTTTTATTATAACGGCTTCCCTTTTAAAAATCAACGGCTTTTATATGAATGTTGTTTTTGTGATAATATGGAAAGGCTGTGTTCCTTGTGCGAAAGTTTTCAGTGTGCTACAATAATGGCAGAATGAAAAGGCGGTGGTCAGTTTGGCGAAATCCCCCAACCAAAAATTAAAGCTTCTCTATCTGTCACAGATTCTCCAGAAAAGGACCGATGAAGAGCACGGCCTCACGGTTCAGCAGATGATTGAGGCGCTGGCGGAATACGGCGTTTCCGCCGAACGCAAATCAATTTATGACGACCTGGAAGCACTTCGCCTGTTTGGGATGGACATTATGTCCGTCCAGTCCAAGACCCACAGCTATTTTTTGGCGAACCGGGAGTTTGAGCTCCCCGAACTCAAGCTTTTGGCCGACGCGGTGGCGTCTTCAAAGTTTATCACCGAAAAGAAATCTACCCAGCTGATCAAAAAGATTGAAGGGCTGGCAAGCGACTATGAGGCGCGGCAGATCCAGCGCCAGGTTCTTGTTTCCAACCGGGCCAAAACGATGAACGAGAAGGTTTACTATAATGTAGACGCCGTGCACCAGGCAATTTCAAACGAGCGCCAGGTGAAATTTCGTTACTTTGATTATAACACCGATAAAGAAAAAGTGTACCGGGATGGAGGGGCGTTCAGAACGGCGAGCCCCTATGCCCTTGTCTGGGACGATGAAAATTATTATATGGTGGCCTATTATGAAAAGTATGAGACAATAGCCCAGTTTCGGATTGATAAGATGGAGAGCATTGCCCTGCTTGAGGAACGCTGCGTTCCCCGCCCTGCCGGTTTTGACGTTGCGGCTTACTCTAAGAAAATATTCAATATGTACGGCGGCGGGGAGGAAACGGTCAAGCTTAAGTTTGACAATTCCCTGATCGGCGTGGTTCTCGACCGGTTCGGGAAGGACGTCCCGGTTGAAAAGGTTGACGATGCCTCCTTTGCTGTCCGGGTTCATGTGGCTGTTAGCCCGACTTTTTTGGGGTGGCTTTTTCAGTTTGGCAGCCGGGTGGAAATCCTTTCGCCACAAAGCTTGGCGGAGCGGATGCTCGAACAGCTCAGGACGGTGGAAACCCTTTATACAAGCGCCGAATAGTTAACAAGAAACCGGGCGGACGCTAAATAGCGTCTGCCCGGTTTTATAGATCGGCTTAATGGGTTTCCGGTTCAGGGTATTCTGTTCCAAAGGTATCAACAGTGACTTCCGCCATTACTTCGTCAGTGAGTGGTTTATCCATCCCATCGCGTTTCACGCCGACAATCCGCAGGACTTCTTCAATCCCCTCGGTCACCTTGCCGAAAGCGGCATACTGCCCGTCAAGATGGGGCGCGTCAGCCGCCATAATAAAAAACTGGGAGCCTGCACTGTCCGGGTGCATGGCACGGGCCATAGAGAGCACGCCGGTTGTGTGGCGCAGGTTGTTCTCAAACCCGTTCATAGAAAATTCCCCTTTGATGTGGTAGCCGGGGCCTCCGGTTCCAATGCCGTTTGGGTCGCCGCCCTGAATCATGAAACCCGGGATAACACGGTGGAAAATCAGGCCATTGTAAAACCCTTTTTTCACAAGAGAAATGAAGTTGTTGACGGTGTTCGGCGCAATTTCTGGGTAAAGTTCCGCTTTGATGGTGTTTCCGGCGCCAGTCTTTATGGTGACGATTGGGTTGCTCATAACAGTTCCTCCATTTTGTTTGATTCTTCTACGATTATAATCGTTTTCCAGCCCGCCTGCAAGGGGAAAAGGGCGGAATATCCTATCCCGGTAAAATATCTCAAATTGAAAAAGATTGCATTTGTTTAAATTTTGATATAAAATGTTAAATAGTTCATCCGATTTTGGTCAATAGAGAAAAAGTGTGTAAAAAGAACAAACGTATTTTGTGTGGATTGCTGTATGGTAATACGGCGCTGTGGAGGGAGAAACCGGGATGAAAGGACTCAAATATTGGGTTGGCTTCTGCCTTTCTCTTTCTGAAACTTATCGGGATTATCCCTTTGGGGAGGAATGGACGGTTCTTCGGCACAGGGGCAGCAAGAAGTCGTTTGCCTTTTTTTATCAAAGCAGCAAAGGGCTTTGTGTCAACCTGAAGTGCGACCCGCTCCGCGCTGATTTTCTGCGCCGGGTTTACCCTTGGGTGACGCCGGGCTACCACATGAACAAAACCCATTGGAATACGGTGCTGCTTGACAGAGCCGATGAGGATGAAGTGCGCAGTATGATTTTTCACAGTTATCTTTTGACGGCGGGCTCTCAAAAAGCCGCAGGGGGAAAGAGGGAAAAACAGTGAAACGTGAAATTCGCCAGTACAGTTTTTTGTTCCCGTTCTGGTTGATGGTTTTCAAGCCGTCTGTTCTGTGGTTTCTGATTCTGCCTGCAAATTTTGTCTGGGACAGTGTTGTTTTAATCCTTGCCCTCAAGCTTTTTAAGGTCAACGGTGTGCGCGAAACCTGGAAAAAGGCAATTATCAAGGTCTGGTTTTTTGGGTTCCTGGCCGATCTGGCCGGCGCAGGCATTCTGTTTTTATCCGGGCAGGAGTGGGGGGACTGGTGGAAAGAATACATTGCCGGGCCGGTTGCGCGCAACCCCTATGACAACTGGTATTCCCTGCTTTATACTGTTTCGGCACTCTTGATTACCGGCTTTCTCGCTTATCTTTTTAACCGGTATATGGTTTTTCAGCGGATTGATATGGAGCGAAAAAAACGCAGGACCCTATCTTTCATTCTTGCCGCTTTTTCGGTTCCATACCTCTTTTTAATACCCACAGGACTTTTTGAACAGCCCCATCAGGGAATTTACTTTTTCACCAACCACATTGTACCTGAAGGGACGCAAACCGTGCAGGTAGTACAATGTAAAGAGGGGAAAGAAACGGTGGATGCAGTTGTTTATACGCAGGTGAAAATGCTGGTGGACGCCGTCAATCACGCTTCTCCCGGCGCGTCCCTTCCTGAAGAAGTACAGGACGAAACCTATTCCCTCCGTTTTTCGGAAGGGAAAACAGGAGAGAAAACAGAGGTTGAGCTTTATTTTGGCTCCGGTCAGGACAAGGGTATTTATTTTACATATAACGGTCAGGCTTTTCGGGTACTGCGTGAGGATGAACAGGGAATCCGCGACTTGATCAATTACCTCATCCAAAACGGTTTTTCTTACCGCTATACGATTGTTGACCAGAGCGTTATGGCGGATACGGCTTTGGAGTGGATAGCAAGTGACGAAAAATATGATTACTACTTGTCGAGCAGGCGCTCGGACCATATTGTACTCTGTTTTGAAAACGGGACGGTTTTATCCCTCCGCGAAGCGCTCGATAAGGGCGTGGTAGACGTATCGGGCTTGATTCGGAACGGGCTTGATGTTGTTCCGCTACCGCGTGATCAGGAAAAATTAACGCCGGAGGAGGGAAATTAATATGGAGACAGAAATTAAGCTGGGAAAGTACCGGCATTTTAAAGGGAATGAGTATGAAGTGCTGGGGGTGGCTTCTCACAGCGAAACGATGGAACCCTATGTGGTCTACCGTGCTTTATATGGAGATGGGAGCCTCTGGGTCCGTCCGGCCTCCATGTGGAATGAAACGGTGGAGCGGGACGGGATCGTGGTTTGCCGCTTTACTTATATTGAGAAAGAGGGCGAAGACAGATGACGCGTTTTATCAGCGCTCAGAAGGCGGAAATTGATGTTCACAACATGCATAAAGAGGAAGCGCGCCGGTATATCGAGCGGTTTTTAACCCGTGCGAATGGAAGTGTGAAAGAGGTAACAGTCATCCACGGCTGTACTTCCGGTACGGTATTGCGCGATATGGTGCGCAAGGGTCTGCGTCATCCAAGGATTAAAAACAAGGTTGTTGGGCTCAACGACGGGGTTACGATTTTGATCCTGACCTGAATTCGACAGGTTTCGGTTGACAAAGGGACAGGTTTGGGGTAGAATAAACGCAAATCATTTGCGTTTGGAGTGCGGCCATATGTGGGAATTGTTGCAGGATGTTTTTCTGGACGCGTTTTTAGACTCTCTGAAAATGCTTCCTTTTTTATTTATCGCTTATTTGATTTTGGAGTATATTGAACACCGTTCTTCAACAAAACTTGAGCGGTTTCTCGGCTCAAACAGGCTGGGCGCGGTGGGCGGTGCCCTTCTGGGCTGCGTGCCCCAATGCGGTTTTTCGGTAACGGCGGCAAACCTTTATGCCGGCCGGGTTATTACGGTAGGAACGCTGGTTGCTGTTTTTCTTTCTACTTCAGACGAGGCTCTGCCGTTGATGCTGGCCCACCCGGAAGCTTATCCTATGATGTTCGCCCTGCTTGGGATTAAAGTGGGGATTGCAGTCATAGCTGGATTTGCAGTGGACTTTGCGGCCTGCTGGATTCGGAAAGACGACTATAAGGGGACGGAGCAGGAAAAAATCCATGCTATGTGTAAGACCTGCCATTGTGAGCATGGGATATGGGGTTCAGCACTTCGTCATACCGTAAGTATTTTCCTTTTTATTTATGTGGTTCTTTTTATCCTGAATCTCTGTGTAGAATTGGTTGGAGAAGAACAGCTTGCCTCTTTCCTCTTAACGGGAAGCGTATTTCAGCCGCTGGTTGCCGGCCTGATTGGTTTTATCCCGAACTGCGCCGCCTCTGTTTTGCTGACGGAGCTTTATCTTGCGGGGAGCATCAGCTTTGGTTCTGCTGTTGCGGGGCTCTGCACCAGCGCGGGCGTGGGCCTGGCGGTTTTGTATAAGGTGAACCGAAATTTTAAGGACAACCTTATTATTACTATGACGCTTTATGTTGTGGGGATTGTTGCGGGAATGATCATCCAGCTTTTTTAAGGCGGTGGAATGAAACAATGGATGAGCAGATTTTAAAGAAAGCGGGACTGAAGGCAACACCCCGCCGCAAAGAGATGCTTCGGATTTTATTAAACGGCGGCTGCCCTCTAACGGCAGAGGAGGTTTACCATGCTTTTTCGGAGAAACAAAGCTGCAATCTCTCCACTGTTTACCGTGCCCTGAATACAATGGCGGAACGCCGCTTGCTTCAAAAGAATATTCACCGGGACGGAAGAGTTTATTACCAGCTTAATTTGGAGCATCACAGTCATCAGCTTGTTTGCGAACGCTGCCATGAAAGCGTCCCGATTGATCTATGCCCCCTCGAGCAGCTTGAACGTGACCTGCGGGAAAATACCGGTTATCGGATTACCGGGCACCAGTTCGAAATCAGCGGCGTTTGCCCCCGGTGTGCTGAAAAGGAGAGGGAGAAAAAATAAGGAAGGGAATGCAGGGCTTGAATGCGCCGGAAACAGCCCTATTTATTTTGGCGGTTCTGGGACGGGAGGCGGTTACCGGCTTTTCGCGTATGAGGGCGTGTTGGCTCGGCCTTGCTTTCGCGTGTCTGTTTAAAGCTTCATGGCCGGCCTACGGCCATAGCCAAATTAAGATCGTAATGAAACGGTAAATTCCGTTTCACCTGCCTTTCATGCGGAAAACGGTTTAAGCTTTCAGGATTCACGCTTTTTTGTAAACGCCTGAAGCGGAAAGGTATGGAGGAGTCCGGCCTGAGGTTTGTATGTAACCGTAAAGCCGCCTGCAAAGCAGGAAAAGCACGGCTCATTTGAGCCGTGCTTTTTAGGTGGAGGTTCCGATTAATAGTTGTTCGCGCGGATCTGGAAATACGCCTGTGGATGAGCACAGACCGGGCAAACTTCCGGCGCCTTCTTACCGATGACAATGTGGCCGCAGTTGGAGCACTGCCAGATCTGGTCGCCGTCTCTGGAGAAGACGAGGCCGTCCTTAACGTTTTTCAAAAGGGCGCGGTAACGCTCTTCGTGCTCTTTTTCAATTTTCGCAACACCCTCAAAAAGGAACGCAATGTCGTCAAAACCTTCTTCTTTCGCCTCTTTGGCAAAAGTGGCGTACATATCGGTCCACTCATAGTTTTCACCCTCAGCTGCGTCGGCCAGGTTGGAAGCGGTATCCGCTATGCCGTCATGGAGGAGCTTAAACCAGATTTTTGCGTGCTCTTTTTCGTTGTTAGCGGTTTCAAGGAAAAGGGCGGCAATTTGTTCGTAACCCTCTTTTTTCGCTTTGGAAGCATAATATGTATACTTGTTTCTTGCCTGGGATTCACCTGCGAAAGCGGTCATCAGGTTTGCTTCGGTTTTGGTTCCTTTTAATCTGCTCATAATCATTCTCCTTTTGTCATGTTATTATTGTCAACGTCCTTTGCAAGACGTGTGGCGACGTTGCATATGGGGCAAAGACCGGTGAAAACAATATCATGTTCGTCAAGCCGGTAGCCGGTATCGCGCTCAACTTCGCGGTTGATGGATATAAGATAAGGATAATCAAGATCCTGGAAAGCGCCGCAGTTCTTACAGAAAATGTGGTAATGCGCCGCAAGGGTTGTATCGTAGCGGTCTGCGCTATTTGGGATGGGAATCCGCCGCAGCATGCCGTTCTCCGTTAATTTATTCAGGTTGCGGTAGACGGTACCCTTGCTGATAGACGGATGAGCAGCCACCACTTTATCGTAAATTTCATCCGCCGTGGGGTGGCAGTTCAAGTCTTGGACGGCACGGTAAACAAGCTGCCGTTGAACTGTATTTCGTCCCTGCATAAATATCACTCGTTCTTTAATGAGATTTATTATTAACTAGAATTATATCTTATTTTTTGGAAATGTCAACCCTTTTTTAGAAAAAAGCAAAAAGTTTTTCAGAACAAGGTTGCATCCAGCTTTTTTCTTTGTTATGCTTAAGAAAACAAGACTGAAAGGGGAATGAACAATGGACGAACATTGCAAAAGGGTACTTGAACTGCGCATTCAGAAAACAATGAAAAACCTTGAAAAAAACAACATGAAACCATACTACGCCCCGACTAAGGAAGAAGCGGTTAAACTGGTGGAATCCCTGATGAAAGAAGGAGAGACCATCAGCTGCGGCGGCACTATGACGATGCGGGACTGCGGTATCCGAGATCTGATGCTCTCCGGCAAATATGAGTTTCTCGACCGTGACCGCCCCGGTATCACTCCTGAAGAAATACAGGAGATTTATCGAAAAGCATTTTGGGCGGACACCTACCTTACTTCCGCAAATGCGGTGACGGAAAACGGTGAGCTGTTTAACGTGGACGGAAATTCCAACCGGGTGGCGGCTATCGTATTCGGGCCCAAATCAGTCATTGTTGTTGCAGGATATAATAAAATTGTCGCCGACTTGGACGAAGCTGTCCTGCGGGTGAAAAAAATAGCGGCACCTGCCAACGGATGCCGCCTTCATACCGGTACGCCCTGTGAAAAAACGGGTGAGTGTATCTCCTGCGCACAGGGGAAATCCGCCGGAATGACAGACGGCTGCCACTCCGCCGGGCGGATGTGCTGCAGCTATGTGGTTTCCGCCGCACAGCGCCACAAAGACAGAATTAAAGTCATCCTGGTGGGGGAACCTCTGGGATATTGAGTAAACTTAAAAAAGCGGGACAGTTTTACTGCCCCGCTTTTTTTCGGTTATTTATCTCCGCTTTGCAGAAGCACGCCTACGAATTTCGCAAATACAGCCGGTAATGGTAAAAACCAGTCCTGCCAGCGTCAGGCTGTAAAAGACAATTTTGTTGGCCATATTCGGCCCCTGCCAGGCGGTGACATCGAAATACCATAAGTATGGGGTTAGGTCGGTTCCGAGCAGAGAATCAATAATAGGGTTGATAAGAGAGGTGAAGAGCCCCATGAACAGGACGATCATCCCTGTTTTCAGCTCCCAGCAGAAGGGGAAGTATTGAATGGCCGCCATCACAAACCAGGGGACTGTCATTGAAATGGTAGTAACCGGAAGGGCGAAGGAGAAGAACCAGTCGCCGCCGGTATAAATGCTGCAGGTAAAAATCAGCAGATAGGTGAGAATGGTAGCAGTCCCGAACGTGATCAGAGTGCGGTGCTTTTTGAGCAGCACGGGCAAGGTGGTAATGCTGAAAGCCAGCGCAATGGAGAACTGTACAATGAAAAACCAGTCCAGTGTGTGCTGGATAGCCAGGTTACAGATAAAACAGGTGAGCAGGGCAACGGCGTAACCGCCGCATAGAATAATCTGGTTGATTTTTACAAGGCTGCGGTACCGTTTGGCTTGCCGCTTTTCGGCCCGTGCGGCAAAATCGTCCGACGCGGTGATGAATTCATGTTCCGTAATCTGCAGTTCTTTGCAGATTTGGGAAATCAATGTAATGTCTGGATAAGAGATTCCACGTTCCCATTTGGATATGGTGGAGTCGGAAAGAAAAAGGCGGTCAGCCAATTCTTTTTGGGTCAGCCCGGCGGCGATCCGTTTTTCAGTCATAAATTTCGCAAAGGTCAGTTTGTCTTCCATGGGTACATTCCTCGTTTCAAATTGTTTTTATCTGTTTTTAGAATACACGTACGGTTTGTATTTTGCAAGGAAAGGGGTGTGTTTTGCGGCTCGACCGTTGCGCCAGTTCTCAGAAATGCAGGAAAACCGGGCTGTTCTGGCGTTTGGGCGGCTGGAAAGGATGTGCCGCGCGGAGGGGTGTTTTAAACTGGAATTTATAGCCAAATGCAAATTGTCAAACAAATAACGAAAAAAGCGAAATAAAGAGAATAAGAGAGAATAAAAGAGAGATAACGTGCATACGGGAGATAAAATCAGGCCGGAACAATGCTTTTTGACCCCCTAAGGCTCTCCGCCGCCCCGGGGCGGCTTTGGTGTTTTAAAGTCCTTATGATATAATGGACTTAATCTCAAATGAGAGGATTCAGGCGGCCGAACGCCAACCGGGAATCCATGGGAAACAGCTGTTTCCCCGGTTTTGTTTCGCCTGCTGAAAGACAGAAAATAAAATGCCTGAAATGCAGAACGGAGAAAAAAATGGAAAAATTGAAAAACAAAAAAACATTGATACTGACTCTTGTTATAATTGTAGCGGTTGTGGTTCTGGGGCTCTTTTCAATTGTTGTTGTCCCGGCGGGACACACAGGAATCCAGGTAACACTGGGCGCTGTTGGCAGCGACGTATTGCCGGAAGGGATGCACTTTAAAGTTCCCTTCATCACCAATGTCGTTGTGATGGACAATCGTGTCCTGAAGACAGAAGTCGAGTCTTCCAGCGCATCCAAAGACCTTCAGACGGTCTCCAGTACCATTGCGCTCAACTACCGGGTTGGGAAAGAGAATTCCGCAAGCCTTTATAAAAATGTCGGGACAAATTTTGAGTCGATTATCGTCAACCCTGCAATCCAGGAGTGTGTAAAATCGGTCACTGCAAAATACACCGCGGAGGAGCTGATTACTGAGCGGCAGAAAGTCGGCGACCAGATGAAAGAGGCACTTCAGGAAAAAATCAGTCCTTATGGTTTGGATATTGAGGTCTTTAATATCATCAGCTTTGAATTCAGCGAAGAATTTAACGCCGCAATTGAAGCCAAGCAGACCGCCCAGCAGAATGCGCTGAAAGCGGAGCAGGACCTTGCCAGAATCAAGGTTGAGGCGCAGCAGAAGGTAGAGCAGGCCAAAGCTGAGGCTGAAGCTTACCGTTTGAAAAACGAGCAGATTTCTGATAAAACGCTGATGATGGAATGGATCAGCAAATGGGACGGCAAGCTCCCGGCTGTTTCGGGGGACGGCACCTATATGTTTGATGTGAACGGGCTGATAAACGGCGCTGGCAATTCCGGTGGCACAACCTCCAATTAAGTCAGAAAGAAGACAGATTGGTATTGATATAGGAGATAAAAAATAACGGCGTCCGCAGATGATTGCGGACGCCGCTTGTTTATATACTTAAGGAAAAGTAGATAAAGGCCTGCAAAATTGATTGCCCATCCAAAATCGTGCCGGATTACGTTTCGCTTGAAACAAGCGTGGATTATTTAGCCGGCCTGACAGGACAAAAAGCGCCTTATCCGCGCAGACAGACTACAATGAAAATCAGGAGCTATCCCTTTAAAAAGGATGGCTCCTGGTTTATTTTCAGAAACTTTAGTTTTTGCCTGTGCGCTATTCCAGTGTGGAAGACGGACTCATTAACCGTTAAATTTATTTTTGTAATTCTCAATACATTCCTCTATGATTTTTACCGCGACGTTCCGGCCCTGCACCTCGTCCACAGCGGTTTTTTTCCCTTCAAGCGATTTGTAGACCGAGAAGAAGTGCCGCATTTCATCAAAAATATGGGAGGGGAGCTGGTCAATGTCCGTATAGTCCTTATAAGTTGGGTCCCCATAGGGGAGGGCAATAATCTTTTCGTCCCGGCTTCCGCCGTCTGCCATTGAAATGACCCCAATGGGGAAGCTCCGCACCATGGTGAGAGGAACAACCGGTTCCGAACAGAGGAGCAGTACATCGAGCGGGTCGCCGTCGTCGGCATAGGTGCGGGGGATAAAGCCATAGTTTGCGGGGTAATGGGTGGAGGTATAGAGAATCCGGTCCAGGATCAGAAAGCCGGTCTCTTTGTCGAGTTCATACTTGTTTTTGCTTCCCTTTTCAATTTCAATTACGCTGATAAAGTCGTTGGGCCTTATCCTATCGGCCCGTACGTCATGCCAAATGTTTCCCATAAAAAACCTCCTCATTAAACGGCTGAAGCCGGTCCTAGTTCATTTTCTTTTCGCATCAGATACCGCTTGAAGAAAACAGCGAACATGATGGTTGTTGTCGTTGCGGCGCCGATATCGGCAATGGGCTCTGCAATAAAAACGCCGGAAGTACCCATAAAGGGCGGTAAGATTAAGGCCAGCGGGATCAACAGGATGATTTTCCGGAGCAGGGCGAGGAAGATGGATATTTTCGCCTGCCCAATTGCGACAAAGGACTGCTGGCAGGCTGTTTGTGCGCCCATTGCCCAAATGCCGGCCGCGTAAATCCGCATGCAGGTACAGGTGATATTGACCAGCTCCGGATCGCTGTTGAAAATCCGCACCACCAGTTGGGGGAAAATTAAAATCAGGGCGCAGACCGTCACGGAAAAGATGAGGCAGGAGGTCAGGAGAAGCCGAAAAGTTCGTTTGACCCGGTCAAACTGCCCAGCGCCGAAATTGTAGCTGATAATCGGCTGCGCCCCTTGAGTCAACCCTTGCATCGGCATTAAGACAACCTGCATAACGCTGCCGATAATGGTCATGGCACCTACGTAGAGGTCACCGCCGTAATATTGAAGGGATGCATTGAGGGTGATGTTGACCAGGCTTTCGGTCGCCTGCATGATAAAAGGGGAGAGCCCCAGCGCAAGTACTGGCCCGATCAATTTAAAGTCAATCCGCAGGTTTGGAAGCCGGAACCGCAGATGGCTCCTGCGGCTGAACAGGAAAGTGAGGACGAAAAGAGCGGAACAGCCCTGGGAAAAAACAGTGGCAATTGCCGCGCCTTTCACACCCATTCCGAAGGCGAAAATAAAAACAGGGTCAAGCGCGATGTTTAAGACCGCACCGATTAAAACGCTGAGCATTCCCACAGTTGAGAAACCCTGAGTGGTGATAAAGCAGTTCATACCAAGGGCGAGCTGGACAAAAATAGTTCCGGTTACATAGATAGTCAAATAGTCGTCCGCATAGCCGATGGTGCTGTCGCTTGCGCCGAACATGTAAAGCAGCGGGCGTTTGAAAATTAAGAAAAACGCAGTCAGTATAACCGAAAAAAAGAGGAGAAGGGTTAAACAGTTTCCCATTATTTTTTCGGCTGCCTGGTTATTTTTTTCGCCCATTTTGATAGCAGCGATCGGAGCGCCTCCCATCCCGACCAGGATAGAAAATGCGGCAATGAGGATGATAACCGGGAAGGTGAGCCCAACCCCTGTGAGAGCCAGTTTGCCGATTCCTTCAATGTTCCCTATGTACATCCGGTCTACAATGTTGTAAAGGGCGTTGATAATCTGCGCCAGGATAGCCGGTGCAGCCAGTTTGAACAACAGTTTTCCAATTGGCTCGGTCCCGAGCCTGTTTCTTGAGTCCGCCAAGGAATCATCTCCAAAATGCATAAGTAGTGGGCCGCGCTGCGGCAGAATCATTCATAAAAAGAAAGATGACCCGCTTTGCGGGCATCTTCCCCATTACGATTATATCAAAAGTAGTTTTATCACGCAACCCAAAAGCCCTGCCGGAAAGCAATGGCCGGCAGGGCTTTTATTGGTTTTGTTCAGACCGCGGACGTTGGATTGGCTTGAAGCGTTCCGTTTGTAAAAAGCCATTTTACAGCGTCCGCCAGGCTTTCTGACGCGGGACGGAACCGGTAACCCAGTTCTTTCATCGCTTTAGAGCAGTTGAAATGGCAGTTGGTCCGCAGGGTGTAGATGGAATAAGCAGTATAGAGCGGCTTTCGTTTAACGGCCTTGTAATAAAGTTCGGAGAGAGGGGCGGTTGCCATAGCGAGCCAATAGGGAAGCTTTGCCCGAACTGGCTTTTTCCCTGCCGCTTTGGTGATAATGTCGAGCATTTCCTTGACGGTGACCACTTCGCCCGACAGGATGTAGCACTCTCCGCGCCCGCCTTTTTCGGCGGCTAGCCGGGTTCCCCGGGCCACGTCCCGCACATCTACAAAATTGTAGGCGCCGTCGATGTACGCTTTCAGCCCGCCGTTGATGGCGTCAACCATCAGCTGCCCAATGTTTGAAAGCGTATATTCGTAGGGGCCGATCACTCCGGACGGATGGACGACCACGGCATCCAGCCCCTCTTTTGCCGCTTCGAGGACAAGCCGGGTCGCTTCCGCTTTGGTTTTGGCATAGCCCCCTTTGACGTCCTTGGGATCGAACCGGTCGGTTTCAAAGACACAGGACCCTCTCGCCGGTTCGCGGATGGCATGGACTGAGCTGACGTAAACGAGCCGTTTTACCATCGCGATCTTGCAGGCGCGGATGACATTGCGGGTTCCGTCTACGTTGACTTTTCGCATCTGTTTGCGCTTGGAAGAACCGATTGCAATCAACCCCGCCAAATGAAAGACAATATCAAACCCTCTGAATGCTCGGACGGTGTCGTAAGGATTACAGACATCGCCGGTGATGACTTGAACCCGCTCTTCCCGGATGGCGTCGGCTTGGTCGCCGGGGAGGACAAAGGCTGTGACGTCATACCCCTCGCGGCAAAGTTCGCGGATTAAGGCGCAGCCGATATGGCCGGTTGCACCTGTTACAATACACTTCATTCTGGGCGCACCTCCCTTGGTGCTGAAAGATTCTTTTGCTAGTTTACCCCGGAGTAAGGTCTGGTATACGATTAGGACTGCGCGGCTGAATATTCGGACAAAGTGAGCGTCATGTTCACCGTTTTTCCGGTCAAACCTTTAAAAACTTCAAGGGTTATTGTATCCCCGGGCTTTTTATCGGTCAGGACTTTGGCAATAACGGAACTGGAGTTGATATCGTTGCTGTCCATCTTGGTAATGACGTCGCCCCGCTCAAGTCCAGCTTTCTGTGCGTTTTCGGTATTGACCGACACTACATAGAGCCCAACCGGCATCCGGTAATAAGAAGAGGTGGTTTCATCGACAAACTGGTAATTGATGCCGACGACCGGCCGATCTTTGACGTAGCCGTATTCTTTAATGCTCTCAATGACCGGGAGCGCTTCGTTAATTGAAATGGCGAACCCAAGACCTTCATAGCCGGTGGCGGCAATCTTGGAAGAATTAATGCCTACAACCTGACCGTAAATATTTACCAGTGCCCCGCCCGAGTTGCCGGGGTTGATGGCGGCGTCTGTCTGGATGCAGTTGACGGTATAGCCGTTGCTGGTCTGGATGGAACGGTTCAGGGCCGATACATAGCCGAAAGTCACGCTTGAATTCAGCGTCATGCCGCCCGGGTTGCCAATGGCAACCATCTGGTCGCCGACGCTGAGCTCATCCGCGTCACCGAAAGTTGCGGCGCTCAGCCCGGTTGCCTCCACTTTTATCAGTGCAAGGTCGGTAGCGGTATCGCTGCCGATCAGTTTGGCGTTGTAGGAGGTTCCGTCATACATAACGACTTTGAGGGAGGCCGCACCATCTACAACATGGGCGTTGGTAATGATGTAACCGTCTTCGGTCATAATAATACCGGAGCCTTCGCTGGCCTCTTCTTCCTGGCCAAGGCGGCTGCCCTGATAATTCTGGATGCAGACAACCGAAGGAGTGACCTTGGCGGCGACATCCTGAAGTGAAAGCGCTCCCTCAGAGTTTTCTTTGGAAACCTGCTGAACAGAGCTGCTGTTTTTATTGGTGTTTGAGAGCTGGTTTGTCCCTGTGGACTGGGATGGGGCACTCAGCGTTACAAGCCCCGCGTTTACCATGGCGACAAAACCACCGATTGAGCCGGCTGAAACGATGGCGCAGGCGGCGACTCCCGCAATCAGCTTGACGTACCACGGCGGGCCGGATTTGTTTTTTTTCTGCTTTGGTGGCTTGGAAGGCCCTGCCTGCCCCTCCTCGCTGCTGTTTCTGGCCGCGGCCGGGTATTGGTAATGGTAAAACCCGTTCTGCTGATACTGTTGTTCGTTGCTGGCTTCGTTATTGAAAGAATTGTGATTGGGGAAGTTTTGAACGCTTCCATTATTATTTTCAAACATTGAACTTCTCCTCGCTTTCCTTTTGTTCTGACTCTACTATACCCGGTAAATGTGTTGAACGTGTGATGCAATTTGAACAGAAGCATGAAATAAAATAAAAAAAACCGTTTTTATTTTTTGTACCGTTTGTGAACGCCGTTGTTTTGAAGTGCAAAGCAGCGCAACAGGTACCGAAAATAGGAGGAAAAAGAAAAACGCCGCTTCTGGCGGCGCTTTTCAATGCGGTTTATGAAAACCGCAGCCCTTCTTTGAGCTGACGGACAATATTTTGAAGAAAGACTTCGGCAAGGGAATCGTGCACAATGTTTTCAAGCGCTTCATCAAAGGTAAACCATGCTGCCTCATCCACCTCGTCGGTGATGCCGGAAAGGTCTTCGCTGTCCGCCATTGAAACAAAATTGACCATTAAAGTATTGGAGGGCTTGAAATAAGAGGTTTTCATCAGCCTGTGCCCGGTAATATTCAACCCGGCTTCTTCCCGCACCTCTCGGATCAGCGCTTCCTCCGCGCTCTCCCCTTTATTGATATACCCGGCTAAGAGAACGTAAAAGTCCCGCCTATACTGCTTAATGAGAAGAATTTTGTCCTGCGCGGGGTTTAAAACAGCCGTGCTGATAGCGGTGCTGAAAATAGGGAAGCGGAATTCCCCGCAGTGTTCGCAATAAGGGATCATCCCTTCATGGGGGCATTCTTTTAAAACCAGCTTGGTACCGCATTCACAGCAGTGGGTCATTTCGTTCATGGATGGTGCAGCTCCTTATTTTTATGAATTTGTTGTTTGGTTTGGCGGCGTAATAGTTTCTTTGGTTCCGTCAAAGCCGATCCCGCCGGTGATTTCCGCAGCGGACGCCCCTTTTTGCAGCAGGCGGATTGTGCCCACGGCCCGTTCAAGCCCTTCAGAGAAAAGCTCGTGGAACGATTCGGTGTGCACAGTGCCGTCAACTGGGGAAATCCATTCCCTTTTTTGCAGGTTGAGAGGATCTTCTAATCCTTTCAAACCACGGGAATGTGACATGGCGTCATACATGGAATATTTGCTAAACAGTCGCTCAACCCGAACAAGGAAGCTCCTTTTTGCCCCGCGCTTCGATTTTAAGAAACGCTCGAGCATTCGGGTGCAGCGGATAGCCCTCCAAAAGCAGTGTTTTGAAAGGCCGAGCCCGTAAATTTCCGCGGCGGTGTTCTGGTACATCCCGCTTATTGCCAGGCAAACCCTTTTATTCCGGGGCATGAGTTTGTCCGGGTTTTCATATTTTTCTGTCAGAAGAGAGTCAATAACCGTTTCAAGCCGCATATGGATATGGGTTTTATCTCTGTCGAGTCCCAGTTTTTTGCATTCCTCATACTGGACGGCGTAGACATAGGGATGGGCTGTGCGGTCAAGGGAATAATGGCAGAGATAGCCGGTCAGGTAGGCGCAAAGAATTTCGCGTTCTTCGTCCGGGGCTTTCCCTGCATAACGGAACATAGAATCAAACGACTGGGTGACATTCGTACCGTGCAAAAGCTGGCCAAAGTGCAAATAATCTTTTGGACGGGGCCCGAGCGCGGCAAAAAAGAACGGATCCGGTCCCTGGCATCCTATAATGAACGCATCCTGGGTGTCAATTTTTTCTTCAAAGGCCCGGCCGTATTTCTGCAATACTTTTTGGCCAAACAGGTGATGTGTTAAGATTGACGGCATGGCGGCCTCCTTTTTCCGGCAAAGGAACGGATAAAGCGACGTAAAATTTTAAAAAACGGTTGTAACAGTCTGTGAGTATAGTATAATGGAATCAGAATAAACAGGCAACCCCAATTCTTTAAAAAAGGCGGTGCCAAAGGCGATGGGAAAATTTAAGCTGACTCGTCTTGAAAAAAACTGGGTCAAGTACGACGTGGGCAATTCTGCGTTTGTCCTTTTATCCTCCAGCGTCATTCCTATTTATTTCGCAAATCTCGCTGGGAACAACGGCCAGGCTATGATTTACTGGGGGTATGGTGAATCCATAGCCTCTCTGGTGGTTGCGCTTTTAATGCCACATCTGGGCTCAATTGCCGATTATAAGGGGAACAAAATCCGCTTTTTTGTTTCCTTCTTTGGGTTGGGCGTTCTTGCCACTCTGGCGCTGGGACTGTCCATTTCGTGGCTTTTGTTTCTCGCGGTTTATATTCTAGCCTCGATTGGACTTAATTCCAGTATGGTTTTTTATGATTCCATGCTCACCGATATCACGGACGACGACCGAATGGATCAGGTCTCTTCCTTTGGCTATGCCATGGGGTACATCGGCAGCTGCATCCCCTTTGTCCTGTGCATCGGTCTGATTCTGTTCGGCGATAAAATTGGGCTGTCCGGTTATCTTCCGACTCAGATCGCTTTTGTGGTTACAGCCGTCTGGTGGCTGATTTTTACCATCCCCCTTGTGCGGGACTACAAACAGCGTTATTATAAAGAAAAAGAGCCTCATTTATTCAGGAATACCTTTCGCCGCCTGGGGAACACCATGAAGAAAATTTTTCACGATAAAGCTGTTTTCTTCTTTATCCTCGCCTACTTTTTTTATATTGACGGCGTGCATACCATTATTAAAATGGCGACAAGCTACGGTGCGGCGCTGGGAATTGATTCGACCCAGCTCATCCTCGCGTTGCTCGTGACCCAGATTGTCGCCTTTCCAAGCGCGATCCTGTACGGCAGGCTCGCCTCTAAATACCGTACCCGCCTAATGCTTGGAATATCAATTGCCGCTTATTTTGCTATTACCGTTTTTGCAGCCTTTTTTCTCAAATCCGCATTGGAGTTCTGGATATTGGCGGTCGCAGTCGGGTTGTTCCAGGGCGGAATCCAGGCGCTGTCCCGCTCCTACTTTGGGCGGCTGGTGCCAAAGGAGAATTCGAACGAGTTTTTTGGCTTTTTTGACGTGTTCGGCAAGTACGCGGCTGTCATAGGCACCGCGCTGGTCAGCGGGATTACCCACCTGACCGGCCGGAGCGAGCTGGGCGTGCTTTCTATCGCAGCGTTGTTTGTTGCAGGCTTTTTCTTGCTGCGGATGGTCCCGCAAAATGCGGCGGATTGATTCCATTGGAAATGTTTGTAAAGAAGGAGATGCCGGTTTGAAAACCCTGATTGTTTTTGTCACAAAAAACGGAACGACGGAGGAGTGTGCCCAGAGGCTCAGGGAGCGTCTGGGCAAAGCGGATACCGATCTTTTGAACCTCCGCGTTCAAAAACTCCCGGATTTTGACGCGTATGACTGTATCGTATTAGGAAGTTATATCCATTACGGGCATATTGGGAAAAGGCTGAAACATTTTATAGCGCTTCACAAGGAAATGCTGCTTGAGAAAAAACTTGGCATTTACATTTGCAAAGGCTTCCCAATCGATAAAGTAGACCCTTTTGAGGAGAATTTCGGGAAAAAAGTTCTGAGACACGCGGTGGCACGTGAGTGTTTCGGCGGGCTCCTCAACCCCAGCAAGTTGACGGGAAAGGAAAAAAAGCTTGCCAATATGGTGCTGGATGCGTCGGCGGCGCAGAACCTGGACGCTCCCAAACTCTATGACGAGCGGATTGAGCGGTTTGCCGCGGCGCTGCTCAAATAGCGGCCGTTTTGTGCTGTTTAAAGCGGGTGAATGGTTTTATCCGTTTTATTTTTATTACTACAGACAGTGAGGTGGAATCATGCTTTTATCAAACGCGGATATACGTCTTGAATTTGACGCTCAGGGCCGGCTTCTTCGGCTTGAAAATCCCAAAAGCGGCCGCAATTATTTGACTGCGGGCGGCTGTGAGCTTTTTCGGCTGACCCTGGTTGAAACCTTTGAAGGAAGGGTCCAGCCCGGTCTGCTCCGCTTAACGCCTGAAACGGCGAAGGAAGTAAAGATATTGCAGGGCTCAAACACCCTTCAAATCTCCTTTTTGCGGCTGGATGGATTTGCTATTGACGTAACGGCGGAAATTACCCTTGAAGATGAAACAGCTCTATGGAAACTCCGGGTGAAAAACAATACGGAGTTTGCCGTAAAAGAGGTGGAATATCCCTGGTTTCTTTTCTGTACTCCTTTGGGGGATGCTCCTGAAACCGAGCGGATCCTTTTGCCAAAACTGGATGGCGTTTTACTGGGAAATCCGTCCCTTTATCCGTGGCATAAGAATCCAGACGGCGTGGAGGAAGAACGGTATTGGTATCCCGGAGAGGGCAAACAGTGGCCAAAAAATCTTGGAGTCCAGATGCTTGCCTATTATGACGAAAAAGAGGGAATCCTGTTGTATACAGCCGACCCGGAGGGGCACCCCAAGCGCTTAGGGCCGGTCCTGCGGGACGAAAGCCGGATTGATTTCGCACCGGTTCATCTCCGCCCTGAAATTGGCGGGCTTGATTTTTCTTTGGAATACCCTGTTGTCACTCGTTTCTTTGAGGGCGATTGGCAGGATGCGGCACTTGCTTACCGTGAATGGTCAAAAACAGCGCCTTGGTGTGAAAAAACAGTAGAAGAACGGGTCGAAATTCCGGACTGGGTGAAACAGGGCGCTTTCTTTTTCAGTTTTCGTCTTCGTTACCAAAAGGGCGGGGAACAGTTTTTAGAAAAAGTACCCGCTTATGTGGAAAGCTGGAAAGAACGGCTAAAAATTCCAATGGTCGCTATGATGTGCGGCTGGGAAAAGGTGGGCGAATGGGCCGGACCCGACTATTTTCCGCCTTACGGTGGAGATGAGCGCTTTCAAAAAATGTGCGAAAAGCTGAAAGAAGATGGGAACCGGGCTTTCACGTTTGGATTGTCCGGTATCAAGCTTCTGGTGCGCCGCCATCAGCCGTTGTCCGGGGAACAGCCGCGGCTTGGGATTGATTATGACGCGCGTAAAAAGTTCAGGGAAGAGTGGGTTCATTCGGCGGCGCTGGATCCGAACGGGGTCCCCTACATGGATTCTGATTTGGACGAATGGGACGGGGTACATGCCTATGCCTGCCCTTCTACTGCACAGGCGATGGACCAGCTTTGCGGCGCTTCTTTGAAAATGCTGAAGGATTATGGAGTCACCGTACAACAGGCCGATCAGGTTCTGGGCGGAGGAACTCCTTGCTGTTACAGCACCGAACATGGGCATACACAAGGATGGGGCTTATGGCAGATTAAATCCGTGCAGAAAATATACGATGAAACCAGACGGCGCTGTAAAGAAATTGACCCCGATTTTGTACTCTCTGAGGAATGGATTTCTGAACCGTTTATTCAGCATCTTGATATTTATCATGCCCGTAATTATGACAAGCCCCAGGGCGGCTTGGAAAGCGTACCGCTGTTTTCGTTCCTCTACCATGAAAATATTCCCTGCTACGCGGGGGACTGGACGCCCTTCCTGCCTACAAATGAGAGCGGCGTTCATTTCCACGGTTGGAATTTCGTCTGCGGGAATCTCCCGGCGGGCTCGCCGATTGACATGCTTGGAGAGTTTGAAAATCATCCGCCGGAGGACGCTGATCCCAAAATTCTTGAAATGGCTGCTCATGGCTGTGCTGCCTTTTTAAAACATACTGACTTTTTGGTAAAGGGAAAAATGCTTTCCACAAAGCCGTTGGATGTTCCAAAGCTTTCCATGACCATTAAGGGTTTGGATTTCGGTGCGCAACGGCCCGAAATCAACCTGCCTGCGGTGCTTCATATGTTCTGGGAAGCGCCGGATGGAAGGCGTGCCTGCGCCCTTGCGAATATTGCGGACCAGGCACAGACGGTAGAACTTCCGGTTTCCGATTACCACACGGAAGGCAGGGATATCTTGGCCGAGCGGAACGGGAGCGGCCCGCTGGAAAAGCTGGTTTTAAACACGGATGGCACGGTTGTTTTGAAACTTGCGCCGCGCGATGCGGTTATGGTGATGCTATGATCCGGAGAATGCTTATGAAATTCATGTAAAAGGTTAATTTTTTTGATTGTGTTCCCCCTGCCTCGTTTGCTATAATGGAAACCAGAATTGTTTGTCCCGTCCGGCAGGTCGGCTAGAATAAAGGAGGAATTTCTGAATGAAACCGAAGTATTTGGACGAATCCCTTCCGGTCAAAGAGCGTGCGAAAGATTTAGTCGCCC
>CACXEO010000008.1 GCA_902766785.1 Oscillospiraceae bacterium
ATCAGCATATTAACCCGTTTTAAAAGCTCGGTGACATAGTCCTCCTGATTGACGTCAACGCGAACGATCCCTTCGTCACGTTTCCGGTAGTAGCCCAGTACGGCGGCGACAATGGATGGGTCGCGAACCGTTCCGTCCGGGTAGAAAATACCGTGGGCGCGGTTCCACATCCCGTCGCCGATCATCAGCTCAAACAGGTACCACCCCATATTGTACTCCTTCAACATTTGAAGAGTCATATCATACGGGTTGCCGCGGCAGAGACAGCAGGTTTCGTTGTTGAGAACAGGTTTATTATACTTTTTACCCAGCGCAACGGCCTGATCGAAGATTTTCCGCATCCTGCCCCGGGTGGCGGAGTAATCGTGGAAAATAATAACGTCTACAAGTTCTGCGGTTCCGGAGGGTTCGGTCTCAAAGATAAAGGTGTTGCCTACACCGATGTCGTGATCCGGGTCTTTTGTTTTGACGTATTTGCAGAAGTGGCGGATAATCGCCCAAATCTTCTCCTGCTTTTCTTTGAGCTCTTCCATATTTGGGCGTTCGCTGAAGGTTTCAAGGTATTCCGGCTCGTCGTCATACCAGCAGACGAAGTCGTCATTATACCCCGGCTCGTTTGAAATATCCCAGAACAGCAGGCCGGGCTCGTTTCCAATGGTTTCATACAGGTCGTCAAAGTACCGTTCGCCAATCACCCAGCTCGACGGGTCGTCCACTGTTTTCGGCAGAGGGAGCAGGCCGCTTTCCTGCGCTGGTGGGTAGTCCTTATCCTCCGGCAGGAAACAGAATCCCCCAAACCGCCCGGAAAAAATAATCGGGCTTGTGGAGATACCGTGCTTCCAGGCAGTCTGTACAAGATCCTTCAGGTTGTGGAGGAAAAGCTCTTTATTCCGTGCATAATCGACATACCGCAGGAAAATACGGGCGCTGTTCAGGTTCAGTTTTTCCGCATACCCCATTTCCCGGTCGACGGTATCGTGGTCATAGGCTTCCGTCATCCGGTCCTTGCCGGAAATACTGCTCTGGATGTAGTTGAATCCTCTGATTTTTGAATAGTCTACTGTTTTTTTCATAGAGCGCCATCCTTCCAGTTATCTATAATTCAATGGTAAAACGCGGGCTGTACAAATTCAAGAGGGATAGGAAAATAATCCATAAAATCGGAAAAATTTCAGGGGCTTTTTGAAAATTCCCTCTTGCCTTTTTCCTCGAAATCAAATACCATAAAAGTTGTGCTGTCTTTATTCTAACTTAATTTTCATATTACAGCTTTTGTCTACAAAATAAATGCAATAGGGGTTTTTATACGTGCGGTTTTCATTAAAACAAAAATCCGCCGCCATAACGGCGGATAGAACCAGCAGGAATGTGCTTTTCTTTGCGGCGGAAGGCGCTTTTTTTGCGGTTATTACCTCCCTTGGCACCAATACGAACAATCTTTTCCTCACAAGGCTTGGCGCGAGCGATTACCAGCTCAGCCTTTTAACCATGCTGGCACAGGTAGTCAGTATGGTCTGCCTGGTGCCTCTGGCAATTTTTACCGACCGTCTGCGGGATAAGCGGAAGATGGTGACCCTGCTCCTTCTTTTCATCGGCGGCTGTTACCTCTGCGGCGCGGCAGTGCCTTTTTTTGGAAACGCCGCCCTCTATCCCATGATCGTCTTTATCGGGCTGGCGGTCGGCGGGGTGGAAATCTGCACCTCCTCTTGGCAGGCCTTTTTTGCAGACGCCACCCTGCCGGATGAAAGGAACCGGACCTTTGCCGCCCGGAATCAGACTATGTTTATCATTAATATCTGCGTTCCCTTGCTGGCCGGGTTCCTCCTGACTGCTCAGGGCGACCAAAACGTGCAGATTATTACCCACCAGGTCTACTACTGTATCATTGCCGCGGCGGCAGTCTGTAATGTCTGGATGCTCAGCAAAATACAGGGCGGATCCGCGGTGGCGCCTGCTGGGAAAAGTTTCCGGGATTTTCTGGACGCCATCAAAGCCCTTGTACATAACAAACGTTTTTTGTTCTTCGCGGCGGTTGCCTTTTTGTTCTATACCACCTGGCGGCTGGACGGAACCGTTTTTTACCTGGGCCAGGTCAAATACGTGGGCCTGTCTGATTTCTGGTATACCTTTTCAAACGTCTGCTGCGGTATTGCGCAGTTTATCTCAATCCGCTTCTGGGCGCGGCGGAACGAGCGGATGGGCGTGCGGTTCGTCATCATCTTCGGGGCGGTCGGCCTTGTCCTCTCCCCTCTCTGCATCATCCTTCCCCTTCAGTTTGAAGGTACGGAGCGTTTGGTGATCCACCTGGTGCTGCGGTGCATGTCCGACCTGACCTTTGCCACCGTCACGCTGAATATTCTGCAGAACCTGTTGCAGGTGGTGGGAGAAAAGAACAGGGCGCTCTCCATTGCCGCGTACTCCACCCTGATCTGCCTGACTTCAGCCGTTTCGCCGATGCTCGGCGTGTCTATTTACTCAGCCCTCGGTTCGAACCAGAGTGCAATGGTACAGACGTTTCTGATCATCCTTGTGCTGCGGCTGGTTTCAGTCGGCGCGCTTGTCTTCCGCTGGTGGATCCTGCGCAAGGAACCCAAATAAGTTCATTCCCGTTCCCACGGCGAAGGTCGTTATAATAACGCAAATATAAACGGATAGCGTTTTTTGCTGGCCTTGCCGGAGAGCGCTGCGTGGCGGCGCCGTTTGCAGTTTCAATGAGCCCCGGTTCCGGCAGGACCGGAACAACGCCTGCTTCGCGGGCTTCGGGGTTATGATAACACAATTACACTGTAAGGAGGTACCCCGGTGAAACTCAGCAGATACATTGGTAACAGGCAGTTCTATAAAATGGTCTTTACCATTACCATCCCGATTCTGCTCCAGAATTTTATCACCAACTTTGTCAACATGGTGGACAACATCATGGTGGGGAGCATTGGGACGGAGCAGATGGCGGGGGTCTCTATTGTTAACCAGCTCATCTTTATCTTCAACATCACCATTTTTGGGGCCGTCAGCGGCGCGGGGATTTTTACGGCGCAGTATTTCGGCAAAAAGGATATAGACGGGGTGCGCAACACCGTACGGTTCAAACTGGTGGTCTGCGCTGCCGTCACCGTCGTTGCTGTGGCGCTCCTGCTGTTCTTGGGAGAGCCGCTCATCAATCTTTTTCTCCACGACGGCAGCTATGACTGCGACCTTGAGAAAACGCTGGCGTTTGGCAAAGAGTACCTTTGGATCATTGTTATCGGGCTGCTGCCAAGCGCGCTTACAAACGTCTACGCAAGCACCCTGCGTGAAACGGGCGAGACCTTTGTGCCAATGGCGGTCAGCTTCGCTGCGGTAGGCATTAACTGCCTGTTCAACTATTTCCTGATCTTCGGCACCTTCGGTTTCCCGCAGCTCGGCGTTGCCGGCGCCGCAATTGCGACTGTGATGGCGCGCTTCTTCGAATGCATTGCAATCATCTGGTACGCGATGGCGAAACGGAATAAATACACCTTTTTCCAGAAAATCTACCGTCATTTTACCATTCCAAAACGGCTGTTTGTGAATATTCTGAAAAAGGGGATGCCCCTCCTTGTCAACGAGTGCCTGTGGGCCATTGGCATGTCGCTTCTCAGTATGAGCTACAGCATGCACGGCCTGGCGGTTGTTGCAGGGATCAGCATTTCCTCAACTGTGACAAACCTCTTCAACATGGTCTTTATGGCCTTTGGAACGAGCATTGGAATCGTTGTCGGCCAGCTGCTCGGCGCGGATCAGTTTGAGGAAGCGGTTGATGTAGACCGTAAGATGATTGCCCTTTCTATCTTTGTCAGTATCCTGGTGGCAGCGGTCGTCTTTTTTGCAGGCAGCTTCTTCCCCATGCTTTATAACACGACCCAGGAGTCAAAGGAACTTGCTCTTTATTTCATCCGGGTCAGCGCCTGCTTCATGCCGATTGTCTCGTTTATGCATGCCACTTACTTTACCCTGCGCAGCGGCGGCAAGGTTTGGATTACTTTTTTGTTCGACAGCGTCTTTATTTTGTGCATTAACGTTCCAATGGCGTTTCTCCTCTACTCGGTCTTTCACCTTTCCATCTGGGTCATCTTTCCGCTTATCCAGGCGATGGATCTGCTCAAATGTATTTTCGGTTTTATCCTGATCAAGCGGCGGGTCTGGGTTCACAATATTGTCAACCAACAGGAAAATGAATAGAAAGCAAAGGGAAGGATAACCGGCAGCGTAAAAAAACACCCTCCAAAAAGGCTTGCTTTTTCGGGGGTGTTGATTTTTTGTAAGAGGAGACTCATTTTGCTGCGTTAATTCCAAATTCTCTCAGCAGGTTATGGTACCGTTCTATTTCCTTTTGCGCAATCGGAAACGCAGTATTGTACAAACAGTGATCCATTACATCCGCATCTTTCAATAACTCATCATATGGTTCATGAACATTCATTTTATCGCTGTGTCTTGATATAGCGGTAGTAATTATTTTAATTTCGTCATCGCGGTATAAATTCATTGCTTTCAATATTGTTTCCGCTTGTTCCGCCCCCTTTGCGGCGTGATGATCGCTGCTGCCGCCGGACATATAAAATATATCATGAAGCATTCCGCAAGTTGTGGCAAGCTCAACATTCAAATTTCTTTTCATGGCCAACAATGTACAAAATCGTGCGACGCCATACATATGAGAGATATACATACGGACGTTATCTGATTTCTCATTCAAAATAATTTTATCAATTTCATTGCGTAAAATTTCAAGCCGGTTTTCCATAAATCATACCTCACAAAACGAATATAGATGATCGTACTTGCAGTATAAAACAGATCCTACGCTGCAGCAATCCGGGAAGTTGTATTACACAAATTCCAACAGATAAAACTTCCTTGCGTTTAGAGCCAGTGTGTTATTTTTTAAGGTCATTCCCGGTGGACAGGCCAATTCGTTTTTCGCTTGTCTGAGATACGCCGTTGTGCAGAGCGAGTTCAAGCGCCTTTGCCATGTTCAGGTGGCCGCCCGCGGCCATCCCTTGCATATTGCCGGGTATGTAGACTTCTACACAGTCAACAATGCCGTAATTTCACACGCCCTGTGGAGAAACGTGTTGTAAGTGAGCGCGAAGAGGATCATGTCGTCGTTGAAAAGAGCGGGCACCCTTTGAAAAAACGGTGGTGCGGATTCCCGGGCCGTCATGCGTTGAAAAATGCTGGATATCGAAAATCATCCCTTTCAAGGCACACCCTCCCTCTTATTTGAATACTTGAAGGATAGCCCTTTCAAGGGATACTGGAAAGCGAAAAAGCCAAGCTGCAGCTTGGTTTTTAAGTGTTTTCCGCCGCTTTGGAACAGCTTTTATGAGCGGGATAGGCGGCGGGTAGAAGATTGGAGCCGCGCCGGACGCTTTTCTTACAGGATTGTTTTGC
Source organism: Oscillospiraceae bacterium (assembly GCA_902766785.1). Taxonomy (GTDB): domain Bacteria; phylum Bacillota; class Clostridia; order Oscillospirales; family Ruminococcaceae; genus Metaruminococcus_A. The sequence continues at coordinate 5,416 of CACXEO010000008.1, forward strand.
ACCCGGAACAGTAAAGCGATCCGGGCGGGTTTTCCGCCCCGCATTTCAGGCAGAAAACTGGGCCGGACAACCTCGCTTTTTCGGATTCTTCCGCAGGGCTGATATCCGGCTTTGACAGGTTCTCGCGCACGGTCTGCTGAAGGGGCTGGTGCGCCGCCCCGGCCAAGCTGTCCAGTTTTTCATTCAGGTTGTTCAGCTGGCGGATAATCATCCAATTTTGTTCCATGAGGGCGTTTAAATATCCGGTTTTTAGCTGGTCGTTTCCAATTTCTGTATAAAAACGGTCGTTAAGGCCGTGTGCATATAACGCTTTCATGATAGAAACAGCCCGCTTAAGGTCTTCCGGGCCAAGTTGGTCTAGGTGGCGGCGCCGGATATAACGTTCAAGTTCTTCCTGCTCTTTTTCATCTCTGCTCCATTTAATTGCCATGGCCAGTCCTCCTGCCATTTAATATCTTCATTATAACAAGCTATCACAGTTTGTCAAAATGGATTTCCCCAAAATGGGGATACAGGGGGAAGGGCGCGCAATTAAAAAAGCGCCTGCGAAGGCCTTAGTACGCCAAATTCCGATACCAGCCTAAAACGGATTGCTCTTGCCATTATTCTTGATTGTTCGTTTTTTCAAGCGGCACAAAGGCCGCAAACGTTTCTCTGCGGGTCGGCTGGTCTTTATCAATTTGCACTGCGTTTTGTGTTAAATGGGCAACCTTCCAGCCTTGATCCAATAATTCGCTGACATGCACAATGTTTGGTATAATCCCAGCTATTGCTTAATACACTAATTTCTACATTTATTTGGCTTCTTTTGTTCGCAATTCATTTCTTGATGATATATTAAAAAATAAACAAGTCAAGATTGCTGATACGAACAGGATTTACGCTAGTTAAAAGCCTGATTCGGGCGTTTTTTCCACCGGTGTTTCTACTTTTTAACGGGAAAAGGGAAAGGTTTTCCAAACCGGTAAAATACAGGTAGATTTTATGCGACGGTGGGAGGTTTTCCTGCACAACACACCTAAAAAGCAAAATCCCCGAGATTACCTCGGGGATTTTACTTATATGTGGATTTATTTTCACGATGAACTGATTCAGAGCTTACAATCTGCTGTTTTGGAAATACATCATTCAAACCTATATACAAAAACTGATTATTTTTTATAATTTTTCAAATGCCGTTAAAGCCTTATATTTCAAGCTTTTCAGCATTCCATTTTACGGGAAAAGTTCTCATTTCCCCTCATGTTTCCCTGCTCAAAAGTAGTAAGAAAAGTAGTAAAACCGCTATCTACTACTTACGCAATCAGCCGTTACAGTTTGGCAACTGCGCTGTCAGAGATCGTGTGTGCGTAATAGTTCAGTGTCATTGTGATGTTGGAATGTCCCATAATGTATTTATAAAACTATAAACCCAAAGCATAGTTGCTTGTTAAATAATATTAAATGCAATCCTTACAGAACATTTTACAGAGAAACAAGGTATAGATTATGCCTTATAGCTAAAGCTACCGGAATTACGCCATGCGGGATAAATAATCTAGTGCGAATCCGGCATATTGTTTTGAGCCTTAAGACATTATAAGTATTTCTTTCCCCAAATACCGATTGCGTCAAAAATTGGAATGAGCGCTCTACCGCTCTCGGTCAAAGAATATTCAACGTGCGGTGGTATTTCGTTAAACTGTTTTCGGCTTACAAGCCCCATTTCTTCAAGCTCTTTAAGCGTTGCAGTAAGCATGGTATTGGAAATGTTTGTAATGGATTTTTGCAACTGCCCAAACCGAAGTGTACCGTTCGTTACAATCAACTCATACAAAACTCTTGTTTTCCATTTTCCAGCGAAAAGTTGTAACCCCTTGCGAACAGGGCAATTTGTCATCTCTATCATAATATCCTCCAAAATAAGTTTTTTCTTACCTGCTAAGAAATATCTGCGTACTTGACAGGTTTTTCCTATATAGTATGATATCCTTATTAAGAAAAGTCAAGACAAAAACTTGTTTTGGGGAAATATACCGGATTCTTATAATGGTTCATTACAACACATCTAACAAGTTTTAGAATTGGTTTTTTTATTTACTACTATATAAGGAGGGTCCTAAATTATGAAAGTTGCCATTGTAGGTGCGGCCGGCAAAGCCGGAAGCAAGATTGTTGAACAGGCTTTGGCGAGCGGCCATGAAGTGACCGCTATTGTTCGCCCTGGTTCATCCGATCGTATTACAAAGGGGTGTGACGTACTCGAAAAGGATTTGTTTGAACTTACAGCAGCCGACTTGAACGGGTTTGATGCGGTAATCGATGCGTTCGGCTCTCGGCCCGGCAAAGAAGAAGAGCATGTCACCTCACTCCGCCGTCTGACAGAGTTGTTAAAATCCTATCCGGAGACAAGGCTGCTGGTTGTTGGCGGCGCGGGAAGCCTTTTTACAGATGAAACAAGAACTGACTATGTGATTAACACCATACCGGAGCAGTATCGGGCTGTACCTGAAAAAATGTTTGAGGCGTTCCGCGAGCTGAAAAAAAGCGGAATTAAGTGGACTTATTTCAGTCCCGCAGCGAAATTTGACCCTCAGGGCCGCCGCACCGGTAAATATATCCTTGGAGCAGACGAGCTTATCCCTAATTCATTTGGTGAAAGCTATATTTCCTACGCGGATTACGCAATTGCAATGGTTGATGAACTTGAAAAGGGTCAATTCATAGGCAAACGCTTTACCGCAGTATCGGATACAAGTGCTATTGAGCGTGAAAAAGCGTATAATCTTTTTGATATCAGCTCCGGGTCCGGATTTACACGGCGCGGTTCTTATTTTGGAATTTACACCCGTCCGGCCGGTTTTGCGCGCGGCGGGATGACCTATGCGAGCGGTGCCCTTTCCATTGCTTCCCGCCGGGGCGGAATAGCAATGCAGAAAGATAATATCCTCTTTCGGATTATTCCAACCTATCAAGGGCATAACATTCCGTATACCGTTCGTACAACCCCTACCGAACTTCGGATTGTATCGCTTTACGGAACAATCCGCTGTTGTTTCCCGGACCCCAATCTGCTTTATATCAAAGGGGAAGGAGGACTTAGCCTTAAGCTTGAAAAAGAAATGAGCCAGCATCAAATAATGAAACGGCGTGGAGATAGAGCATGGGAAGAGTCTATTATTTATCTTGGAGATTTGATTATTAATCCGCTTAAAGGCGATCTGCAGATGCACGCTCCTTGGGATTGGGAAGGGCTTTCAACTCCCCGTGTCCGCGGCGTGGCTGTCCCGGATGAGAACGGTGAATTTTTACTTGCGTTTGATGAATCCACCTACAGCGGCATCCTTCGAGAGCACTATCCCGCTTATGAGGAAGGACTTGAAAACGCAACAGTTGAATGGGAAGGCTTCTTAAAAAACATCCCACATTTTGACAGACAACTCGAAGAATACCGCGAGGAAGCGGCATGGACTCTTTGGTCTTATCTTGTTGACCCCGCTGGATTGATTAAACGCCCTCTTATTTATATGACCGGAACCAATGTTGCATCTGAATGGCAAATGTGCCAGAATGCTGTAGCACTGAACGGGGATATGGAACTTGCAACTGAATTGTTGATTAATATGTTGGATCAAGCAAGTCCTACCGGTCAGCTTCCGGATTTTTATGATGATCTGCATGGCGCTAACATGATGTACAAACCGCCGCTACAGGGCTGGGCGCTTAAATGGATCATGAAAAACCATGACCTTGGAAAAGAAATTCCACACGAAAAATTAAAGGTCATGTATGAAGGCTTCTTGCGCTGGGCAGATTGGTTCTTTAAATACCGCGATGACGATGGTGATGGAATTCCGCAATATGAGCACGGAGATGAAACGGGATTTGACGACACCAGCGTTTTCCAGAAGTCTCCTATTATGGAAACGCCTGATCTCATTGCTTACCTTGCACTTCTTTATGAGGCACTTGGCGATCTGGCAAAAATTCTTGGAAAGGATGCAAATGTTCATTATGTCCGTTCAAAGGAATTGATTGATAAAATGATCGAAACCTTCTGGAACGGCGAGAGATTTGTTTCTTTCGTGAATGGTACCCATGAATTGGTTGCAACCGACTCGGTGCTTTATTATATACCAATTATTCTTGGTAAGCGATTGCCGCAGCCTATTATAGAAAAGTTGACAGCGGATCTTTCAGTTGAAAATGAATTTTTAACTGGTTACGGTTTTGCCAGTGAACGGCTTTCCAGTGATGATTTTCGCACAACTGGGATGGCGCGTGGGTTAGTGCTTCCACCGGTTAATCTGCTTCTTCTGACAGGGCTCTATGATGCCGGAAAGGAAGATCTTGCCAAAAAAGTTGCTCTTCGTTACTGTACCAGTTTGAAGGACGGCGGACTGAATATGATAATTAATCCGCTTCAGGGAAATTTTGGAGGCTTTGGATGCAGTTGGCCCGCATGCGCATATGTTGTGCTTGCGGATCTGTACAGCAATCTGTAATAAAGGAGGACTTTTCGTATGAAAGTTGCAGTGATTGGCGCAACCGGTAAAGCTGGTAAATTAATTGCCAAAGAAGCAAAGATGCGCGGACATGAAATTACCGCGATCACCCGCCCGGCCTCAATTGGCAAACTTGAAGATAATTATGCCGTACTGCCCAAAGATCTTTTTAATTTGACAACCGATGATCTGCGTGATTTTGATATTGTTGTTGACGCTTTCGGCACAGACTTTACAAAGCCCGGTAACGAATACCTCCATGTTTCCGCAGTAGAACACCTAATCTCCATTATGGAAGAAATTCCGCAAGTGCGTTTATTCGTAATCGGCGGCGCAGGAAGCTTGTACAAGGATGAAACGAAGCGCCACCTTGTTTTGGAATCAATTCCACCGGAGTTCCGAGCGGTTCCTTATAACGCTTATTTGGCGTGGCTTAAGCTCAAAGACAGCAAAGTGAATTACACTTTTATGAGCCCTGCGGAAAATTTTGACTATGCTGGTCCCCGCACAGGAAAATACACCATTGGCACAGACGTTGCAATTAAAAACAGTGTGGGGTTAAGTTACATTACCTATTCTGACTTTGCGGTTGCAATGGTGGATGAATTTGAAAACCGGAATTTTATTCAAAAACGTTTCACCGCCATTTCAGAAGCAAAATATAAAAATGACGGAAAGAATTTCTTCCGCCTTGGTGTAAATCCATTTACCCGCTATGGCTCTTACTTTGGTATTTTTGCTCACGGAAGTACCGACTACGGCAGCGCCGAGCTTTATATCGGCACACGGCGCGGTGAAGCCAGACTTCGTCCGAATAATGTTCTTGTTGAAATTGCGCCGACTTACAAAGGGAAAAAAGTTGCTTATGCGGCCATGACTCGTCCGGATGAATTGATTCTCCGCACCCAGTATGGCAATATTCGCTGCTGTATGGCAGAGTCCTCCCTTTTATATATTAAGGGGGAAAATGGTCTTGGCTTGCGTATTGACAAACTTATGGAAGCGCATGAACTCATGAAACCCCGCCCAAACGGTGCGTGGGAAGGCGTATTCCGTAACACCTGTTCACTTGTTTTTGCTCCATTGAAAGGCTCTATTGATATGGATGCCAAATGGGATTGGGAACGGCTGTGCACACCGGTTGTACGAGGGGATATTTTACCGGATGAAGACGGAGAGTTTCTGCTTTCTGTTGAGGAATTTACCCATGCGGGCTATGTGCGAAATCACTATCCAAGCTATGAAGAAGGGCATACGAATGTGAAAGCGGAATGGGAAGAATTTATCTCCCATATGCCTGATCTTGGTGAGTTGTATGACGAGGAGCGTTTGGAGTCAGCGTATATGACTTGGTCTCATATCGTTGGACCGTCTGGGTTGATCAAGCGTCCTTTGATGTATATGATGGGAACAGCATGCGGCTCCTCTTGGCAAATGTGCGAAAATGCTGTTGTGTTAAAGCATAATCTTCCGCTTGCAATAGAACTTTTACTTAATATGATTGATCAGCAGGCACCTACAGGTCAGCTTCCTGATCTTTATGATAATATAGCGGGCAGCTTTATGATGTATAAACCTCCGATCCAGGGATGGGCTCTTAAGATTTTGATGTCTATGCATGATTTCGCTGCTGAGGTGCCTTGTGATAAGCTTGAGATGCTTTATTATGGATTTGGAAAGTGGGCAGACTGGTTTTATCGGTATCGTGATACGAATCAGGACGGCATTCCACAGTATGAACATGGCGATGAAACCGGAAACGATGACTCTGTCATATTCCATGAACGTAATGATGTTGAGCTTCCGGATCTCCTTGCCTTCTTGTCACTGTTGGATGAATCGCTCAGCGATATTGCCAAAATTCTTGGGCTTCACGAAGAAGCGGAAAAATATGATAGCCGGTCGAAAAGAGCGCTGAACCTTATGATCTCCAGATTCTGGAACGGCGAGCGGTTTGTTGGCTATACCTGTGGCGATCACCGGTTGATTGATACGAAATCCATTATGTTTTACCGGCCATTGGTTCTCGGGAGTCGTTTACCAAAAGAAATTCTGGATAAAATGGTGGAGGATCTTTCTGTGGAAGGCCGATATCTTACCCCCTATGGTCTGCTCAGTGTGCAAATGAACAGTATTGATTATAACAAGGCAAGCTTCGGAAACGCCGGTGTCAGTGCATCGGAAAACATGCTCATCCTGACAGGACTTTACGAAGCCGGTTATCGGAATTTCGCCAAAGAAGTTGCGAAGCGTTTCTGTGACGGCATGAAAATGGGTGGCTCTCGTTATTACGGTGTTCAGGGCGGCTTTGTCGGTAGTTGGGGAGCTGCAGGATTTCAGGTGCTTGGAGACCTGGCTATTAATGGTTGAATCATTTATTTCTTTGAACAAAGGAGAATGTATCATGCAAAGAGTTTGTGATTTCTTGAAAAAAGCTAAAACCTATTATTTGGCAACCGACGATAACGGGCAGCCTCGTGTGCGTCCGTTCGGTACGATAGACCTTTTTGAGGGTAAACTTTATATCCAGACCGGCCGTAAAAAGGACTGTTATCGCCAGATAAAAGAAAACCCTCAAATTGAAATATGTGCGGTTGTCGATGGTGACTGGATTCGTGTAACCGCAAAGGCAGTTGAAAATTTGGCGATTGAACCGGAGAAACACATGCTTGAGGCCTATCCGTCCCTTGCATCCATGTATCAGCCTGGCGATGGAAATACTGTGGTCTTCTCTTTGGAAAATGCCACTGCTACAATTTCTTCCTTTACAAAAGAGCCGGTCGTCATTCAGTGGTAATGTTTCAGAAGAATCAAAAGCACCTGTTCATAGCAGGTGCTTTTTATATTGTGCTTAAGGGTGGACAAAAAATTAGCAACTGATAGTTTTAAACCCACCTGATAGGTTTTGAGGGTAAAAATTAGACTGAAAGAATCAGCAAAGTATCATTGTTCACAACGTAGGAATATTTTTGAATAAAAACTATACAAGACTATTTTATAAGAAATGTGATTCAATCTACGTAAGTGTAAGATATATTGTACCGGAAAGCAATCCGGGCAGATACGGCAAACGTGATTTTTACAAGCTCCGCGACGGCACTTATCTTTCGGTTAAGGCGTGTAAATAAAGAGGTATAAAATATTACTAGAGAGTAAAGATATATGCGCACAAAATAGCCCCTCAAGGATAATCCTTGAGGGGCTATTTTTATCATCAGAATAACTTCGTTGTGTGATAGCACACACAAATAAAAGTTCGACTGATGAAACATTTGGTGACCCGTACGAGAATCGAACTCGTGTTACAGCCGTGAAAGGG
>CACXEO010000009.1 GCA_902766785.1 Oscillospiraceae bacterium
CATTCTTCTTTCTTTTCCTTCAAACTGTGCCATCAACTTATCCTCCTTCAATTATTCTTCACGAGGATCGACATATTTGGCAGCTTCGTCATAGCGGCCATATGTACCGATATTGTTCTCGTACGCGGTGGTCGGGTCAACGCCGTGGCGGATATCCTCCAGCATTTTGCCGAGTTTTACGAACTTGTAGCCGATCGCTTCGCCGTTTTCATCCACACCCATAGAAAGGACATAACCCTCGGCAAGCTCAAGGTAACGCACGCCCTTATCCTTGGTGCTGAACATGGTTCCAACCTGGGAACGCAGGCCCTTGCCAAGGTCTTCCAAGCCGGCGCCGATCGGAAGGCCGCCTTCGGAGAACGCGGTCTGGGAACGGCCGTAAGCAAGCTGTTTAAAAATTTCACGCATTGCAACGTTAATTGCGTCGCAAACAAGGTCGGTATTAAGAGCTTCCAGCATGGTTTTGCCCGGCAGGATTTCCGCAGCCATAGCGGCGGAATGGGTCATACCAGAGCAGCCCAGGGTTTCAACCATAGCCTCTTCGATAATGCCGTCTTTTACGTTCAGGGTCAGCTTACAGGTGCCCTGCTGCGGCGCGCACCAGCCCACACCGTGGGACAGGCCGGAAATGTCCTTTATTTCATACGCTTTTACCCATTTGCCCTCTTCCGGAATCGGTGCAGGGCCGTGATGCGGGCCTTTTGTCAGAACGCACATTTTCTCAACTTCATGAGAATAGTTCATAGTAATTCTCCTTTCGGTTTTGCTCGTGTCTGTCTATATGACAACATACGGTTATTATTATAATCGAATTAGCGCGAAAACGCAAGAGTTTTAGGAAAAAGGAAAGTGCAGGCCTTCCACGATTAGAGGCCTGCACTTTCCTTTTCTTAGACAAATATTTCGTTATGAAACGGACCATTTTCAATAGGTCTATTTCTATTTTTTAAAAAAATGAATGCCAGCCGAAAAAGCACTATAAGAAGAAAGAAACCAGTTATGAACCCCACCCGTATACCTGAAGCGTAAATCGTTGGAGAAAATCCAAGAATAAACAAATCAAAAAGAGAAGCTAAAAAGAAAAGTGCAGATAAAGTGTTTTTTTCTTTACTTAAATGCAGATAGATCAATACAGTTAAAATTACAAAAGACAATATTCCAAACAGCAGAGAGGTCATTTGACTTCCCGATAAAAAAACACGCTCCGTATTAAAACTCGCAAAGTTAAATAAAAAATGTTTTACATCGGAAAAAACAACCGCATTTTCTCCCAAAATTGTACTTGCTAAAGTTGAAAACGCAAGCAGTGTAAAGTAACCCGCAGGTACCAAAGACGTCAACCGGATAATCAGATTTTGCCGGGAACGAAAAACCAGAAAACTTGTTCCGACGCCGATCCCCCACAAAATCAGCCAAAAATGCTGATACATGAATTGCAGTGCATAGCCCATGCTGAAATAGATCTTATCAAGGAAAGAGAACGTATCATAATAAGGCATCCACGCTATTATTTCCGCGTCAAAGCGGACAGCATTACCCGGCATTTTGAGGGAGATAAACATTCCTACGCCAGAGACAACGAGCAATAAATAGTGAAACCACGGTACCTTTTTCTTATCCCAATAGGTCAATCCTGTCAATATTACGGCAAACGCGATTACCACTGGCGCGGTCTGTTCAAAATTACTCGCGTATACTGCCCCGCATAAAGATAAAAGCTTAAGACCAATTCCCGTACGGCGTTCACGATAAGCATAGTAAAATGGAAGAATAGCCACCATTGATGCAACTAAACCCCAGACATATAAAACGTTTGCCGATTTCCAAAAAACTGTTGAGGAAAGCATTTCGGAAGGTAAAACCGCAAAAACCGAAATAGAAAACAGAAGAAATAGAATGCGTTCTCTAGAAGAAACCGGTTTTTTTCCATCGTTACAAAAACACACACTAATCCAGAGCAAAGCCGTAATAAAAGCCGCATTTAAAAACTGGAAAACAAATTCAGGAAGCTGGAATAATAAAACCATTATGCCGTGGGGAATTAACCTTCCGCTCCATATATGCGCATAATACTTTAAAAAGTCTATAATATTTCCTTTTTCCAAATAAATGCTGTTAAAGGAAAAATCATCCATACGATCGGTTAACGAAAGATTCAAGATGAGCATGACGGAAAACACGGACAACAGTACAAAATACGGGCTTCTTAAAAATCCGGAAAGCGTTTTTTTCATTTCATTACCTCCAAAAGCTTTTCCGTTCGAAGCAGATAACGATCTCCATTTTTACGTTCTATAATAACCGCAACAGTAAAAAAACCGTTTTCGGGTTCAGGCAGCCTTTTCAAATCAGTCTGCCCCAGAAGGCCACAGTTACTGTAATCCAAACCAGGATATTTATCCTGCAATTCTTTTGGCATATTTCCGGGTATAGTCCGCGAAGGCAAACAATAGACATCTTGTCCATCGATCAGGGCAAAATGGTTATTTATATAAACACCCTCGCCCGACTTATTCCACCCGAAATTAAAATAAGCCTCACTTTCACCAAGATCGGCCGCCCATCCTTTAATAAAAATTGTTCCGTTTTCTACTCTTGCCGACTCAATTTCACATATCATATTTGGCAGAGCTTCATGATAATTCTCGTTTTTATCAACAAGTACCCTTCCTGAAAAAAACGAATAAACAAGCCAGATGAGCAAAGCGGTAAAAACGCCAAAGATGACCGGAAAATAATTTCTATTTCTAATCTTAGATTTCGATTTCATTTTTCCTGTAGTGTCCCCCTAAAGAAGCCATTCAAAGCGATATTACTTTAACTTGTTTTTGATATCATTATACTATCATTATTTCCTAATCGCGTCAACTTTCGCCTTTTTACAATTTATTTCTTCTATTTTCTTAGACGTATAATGAATAATGTTCACAAATATATTACAGAAATGCCCCCCGATTGTTTGACTTTTGACAGGGAAACCTTTAAAATATAGAGTGATATATTATTGGAGCCGGATGGCTTAGAAAAAACATGAGGTGAACCAGATGGGGATTCTTGATAAAATTATCGGCACCTATTCGACCCGTGAAATGAAGCGAATTAAGCCGATTATGGAACAGGTCTTGGACCTGGAGCATATCTATTCAGAAATGAGCGACGCTGAACTGAAATCGCAGACCAACATCCTGCGCCACCGCTATGAAGAAGGCGCGAGCCTTGACCTGCTTTTGCCGGAAGCCTTTGCCACCTGCCGGGAAGCAGCTTGGCGCGTGCTTGGAATGAAGCATTTCCCGGTGCAGATCATCGGCGGTATCGTTCTCCATCAGGGTCGGATTTCTGAAATGAAAACCGGTGAAGGAAAAACGCTCGTTTCCACCCTCCCCGCCTACCTGAATGCCCTTACCGGAAAAGGCGTGCATATTGTTACCGTCAACGATTACCTTGCCACCCGCGACTCCGAATGGATGGGCAAGGTTTACAATTTCCTGGGGCTTACCGTTGGCCTGATTGTCCACGATATGGACAACGACAAGCGCCGTGCCGCCTACAACTGTGACATTACCTACGGCACCAACAACGAACTTGGGTTCGACTACCTGCGGGATAACATGGTCATCTATAAAGAAAACAAGGTTCAGCGGGGCTTCCACTACGCAATTGTCGATGAGGTCGACTCCATTTTGATTGACGAGGCCCGTACCCCGCTAATCATTTCCGGCCAGGGGGACAAGTCCACCGAACTCTACAACGTGGCAGACAGCTTTGCAAAACGCCTGAAAGTTTTCAAGGTTACAGAACTTGACGACAAAGAAGAGATCGACGAGAATATTGACGCGGACTATATTGTTGACGAGAAGGCCAAAACCGCTACCCTCACCCCTCGCGGTGTTAAAAAGGCGGAAGAATTTTTCCACATTGAAAACCTGATGGACGCGGATAACATGACAATTCTCCATCATGTTAACCAGGCGATCCGCGCCTACGGCATCATGCATCGGGACGTTGATTATGTCGTAAAAGACGGCGAAGTTATTATTGTTGACGAGTTCACCGGACGCCTGATGATGGGGCGCCGCTACAACGAAGGCTTACACCAGGCAATCGAGGCCAAGGAAGGCGTCAACGTCATGCGGGAGTCCAAAACCCTCGCGACCATCACGTTCCAGAATTTCTTCCGGCTGTATGAAAAGCTTTCCGGCATGACCGGTACCGCCATGACGGAGGAAAACGAATTCCGTGAAATTTACAAGCTCGACGTCATCGAGATTCCAACGAATAAGCCTGTTATCAGAAAAGACAATCCGGATGTCATTTATAAAACGGAAAACGCCAAATTCAACGCGGTCATCGAACAGATTGTGGAATGCCATGAAAAAGGGCAGCCGGTTTTGGTCGGTACCGTTTCAATTGACAAATCCGAACATCTGAGCAGCATGCTGAAACGCAAAGGAATTAAGCACGAAGTCCTCAACGCAAAGTATCATGAAAAAGAGGCGGAGATCATCGCGCAGGCGGGCAAAAAAGGCGCCGTCACCATTGCCACCAATATGGCGGGGCGCGGTACCGACATCGCCCTGGGCGGTAACCCGGAATACCTCGCCAAGCACGATATGCGCAAGCAGGGGTATACCGACGAGATGATTGCACAGGCCACCAGCTTTGCCGAAACGGACGATGACGAAGTCTTGAACGCTCGTAAAACCTACCAGGAGCTCAACGCTAAATATAAAGAAGAGATTAGACCCGAAGCAGAGGCAGTTAAAGAGGCAGGCGGCCTTTTTATCCTTGGCACCGAGCGCCACGAATCCCGCCGGATTGACAACCAGCTCCGCGGCCGTTCAGGCCGTCAGGGCGACCCGGGTGAAAGCCGGTTCTTCCTCTCCGCTGAGGACGACCTGATGCGGCTGTTCGGCGGCGAGCGGATTCAAAACCTGATGAATGCCCTGAACATTGATGAAGACCAGCCGATTGAAAACCGGATGCTCAGCAATTCAATTGAAAGCGCCCAGCGCCGGGTTGAGGGCCGGAACTTCTCAATCCGTAAAAACGTTCTCCAGTACGACGACGTCATGAACCGCCAGCGTGAAATCATTTACGGGCAGCGAGCTAAGGTGCTCAACGGAGAAGATATCCACGAATTTATTCTTTCGATGATCAAAGATACAATCGCTGAAACAGTCAATCAGTACCTGCCGGACAGCGAAGTCCACGACAACTGGAATATCGCTGGTCTGCGCGATCATTACATGGGGTACCTGACCGGGCCGGATGATTTAAACTATACCGTCCACGAACTTGCGGATATAGAAAAAACCGATATTACCACCCAGCTTACCGACAAGGCAATGGATCTCTATAAAAGCCGTGAAAAATTGTTTGGATCCGAGCTTCTCCGAGAGCTGGAGCGGGTCATCCTGCTCAAGACAGTCGATACCAAGTGGATTGACCATATCGACGCTATGGACGAACTCCGCCGCGGTATTTCTCTGCGGGCCTACGGCCAACGGAATCCGGTCGTCGAATACCGGCTCGAAGGCTTTGATATGTTCGATGAAATGGTAGAATCCATCCGCGCGGATACTGTCCGCCTCCTGCTGACTGTCCAGATCAAGTCCAGTGAGGAACCAAAGAGAGAACAGGTTGCGAAACCGACTTCCGTCTCTTTGGGCGGCGGCGATAAAACTATGAAAAAGCAGCCGGTCAGGAAACAGAAAATAGGCCGGAATGATCCCTGCCCCTGCGGCAGCGGCAAAAAATACAAAAAGTGCTGCGGCCTGTATGAAAACGATTAATTGGAGTGGAACAATGGATTTAACTTCACTCAGAGGTGAAATCGACCGGATTGACCAAGAGCTCCTTGCCCTGTTTGAGGAACGGATGGACATTGTCCGGGAGGTTGCGCAGTATAAAAAAGAACAGGGCCTGCCAATTTTTCATCCGGAACGGGAGCAGCAGGTGCTGGACCGGGCGGCAGAGCGCGCAAAGGAGCCGTATCAGACCGACGCCCGCGTCCTTTTCACCACCTTAATGGAACTTTCAAAGTTTCACCAGAAAATACAGATATCTGAACCCGGGCCGGTTGCCCTGCGGATTAAAGAATCTTTGCAAAAACAGCCGAGCTGTTTTTCCCGGCCTAAAATTGCCTGCCAGGGAACGCAGGGCGCTTATTCCCACATTGCGGCAGAAACACTTTTCCCCAATGGCAAAATTACGTTTATGCGGGAATTTGAGGATGTTTTCAAAGCCGTGGAAGACGGCAGCGTCGACTGCGGATTGCTTCCAATCGACAATTCAAACGCAGGTTCGGTCACAGCCGTCTACACCCTGATGAAAAAATACGATTTTTATATTAACCACGGGATTAAAGTAAAAGTTGACCATTGCCTTGCGGCAAAACCGGGCGTCTCCATGGAACAGATCAAGCAGGTGTATTCGCACGAACAGGCGCTCCGCCAGTGCTCTGCCTTCTTTGAGCGGCATCCTGCCTGCGAGCCATGTGAGTTCCTCAACACCGCACTGGCGGCGGAATATGTAAGCGGGCTGGAAGAACCCGCTGCAGCAATCTGTTCTTCAAAGTCAGCAGGACTTTACGGTTTGAATATCCTTGAAAAAGGGATTCAGGACACCGGGGAAAACTACACCAGGTTTATGTGTATTTCCAAAACAATGCAGCTGCATGAAGAAGCGGATATGGTTTCAATTGCGGTTGCAATTTCCAACCAACCCGGCAGTCTTTATAAGCTTCTGACTGCCTTTGCCGCAGCCGGGGTAGATTTGACAAAGATAGAGTCAAAACCAATGGGCACCAAAAACTTTGACGTTATTTTTTATATTGACTTTCTGGGAAATCTCCGTTCACCGGAAATTTACCACCTAATCAACAACCTTTCAGGGGAGTTCAAGTATTTTAAATTTCTGGGCAATTACCCCGAAATTGAAGGATAGGAAGGAAAAATATGAACTTGCATATCTTTGGTGAAAAGCCTACCTTTATCCCGGATCCGAACGATGCAAACGAGAATAAATACCTCTGCATCCTCAGCTATCTCAGTATCCTGTTTGTCATACCGCTAATTGTCAAACCCAACTCGCGGTACGTCAAGTACCATTCAAACCAGGGATTAATCCTGTTCATTTTTGAAATCGCGGTGGGGCTTGTCACTTCGATTCTATCCTTTGTTTTTGGGATTGTCCATCTGGGATTCATTGCATGGCCAGTGAATTTCGCACTACATATTGTGACCTTGCTTTTGATGATTTATGGAATTCTTTCAACCTGCAGCGGATATATCCGTCCTCTGCCGGTAATTGGTGATCTTTTTGTGGCAATCAAATAGCAACCGTCCATTCAGCGCATTTTAGCTTTTTCAGGTTAAAATGCGCCTTTTTCAAAAAGAGAGTGCGTTATCAAACTTCACTAATCCGCTTATCGACTATGGTGTCCGGTCCAAATTTGTACCAAGGCAAATGTCAAGCATCAATTAACAAAAGCGCACATATAAAAAGCCTCTGCCATATGGCAGAGGCTTTTTCATTCACAATAACCTATTTCTTCGGAACGCCTTCCCAGTCTTTGAGGAAACGCTCAATGCCGGAAGTGGTCAGTGGGTGGCCGATCATCTGTTTGATAACACCAAACGGAATGGTTGCAATATCACAGCCAGCTTTCGCGGCATTGATTACATGGATCGGGTTGCGGATAGAAGCGGCGATAATTTCAGTTTTGATTTCATGAACCGCAAAAATCTGCGCAATATCCTCAATCAGGATCATGCCATCGGAACCGATATCATCCAAACGGCCGAGGAAGGGGCTGACAAAGGTAGCACCCGCTCTGGCAGCCAGAAGAGCCTGTGCCGCAGAGAAGATCAAGGTAACATTGGTTTTGATGCCCTTGGCGGTCAGCTGTTTTACAGCCTTGAGGCCTTCCGCACACATCGGGATTTTGATAACGATATTCTTATGGATTTTCGCAAGCTCAAGAGCTTCCTCTACCATTTTCGGCGCTTCCAAGGAGATAACCTCCGCAGAGATCGGGCCGTCAACGATTTCGGTGATTTCTTTGACAACTTCAACGAAATCTCTTCCCTCTTTCGCGATCAAAGAAGGGTTGGTGGTAACACCACAGATGACGCCAAGGTCATTTGCTTCTCTAATGTCATCAACATTAGCGGTATCGACGAATAATTTCATAATAGGACATCCTTTCAAAAAAATTTTATAACATAAATCTGAAAACGCAGTGCGTTTTCCCCCGCATACGGCAAGGGTTTTGCGGCAGCAAAACGATTTATTGTTTTACCTAGACAATTCAGCGCTTAAGCGCTACTTTTTTTGCCCGTAATAGGCATTGGGACCGTGTTTGCGCAGAAAATGCTTATCCAGAAGCTCCTGCTGCATGGGAGTTGTGACAGAACCCCGAAGCATTTCGGTGTGCCACGCCATCATGGCAACCTCCTCAAGTACAACAGCGTTGTGAACCGCATCAAACGGATCCTTTCCCCAGGTGAAAGGGCCGTGGCTTTTAACCAAAACACCCGGAATGTAGTTCGGGTTGAGCCCCTCAAATCGCTCAATAATCACCTTGCCGGTGTTGAGCTCATAAGCGTCCGCAATCTCTTCCGGGGTCATTGAGCGGGTGCATGGAATTTCCCCATAGAAATAATCCCCCTGGGTCGTACCATAGGCCGGGATTCCCCTGCCCGCCTGCGCCCAGATAGTCGCCCACCTGGAATGAGTGTGAACCACACCGCCAATATCCTTAAAATTGCGGTAAAATTCAAGATGGGTATCGGTATCGGAAGAAGGATTTAACTCTCCCTCGATCTTGTTGCCGTCAAGGTCGAGAACAACCATGTCCTCCGGTTTCATGGCGTCATACTCCACGCCGCTCGGCTTGATGACGACCAGCCCTTTTTCCCTGTCAATTCCCGAAACATTTCCCCAGGTAAAGGTAATCAGGTGATGCGCAGGCAAGAGCATATTTGCCTCATAAACTTTTTGTTTTAAGGTTTCCAGCATGGTGATTGGCATCCTTTCAAAGATATTTGAAGAAACGATAGCCGCCTGTTTCTCCAAACTTTATCCCTTTTCCGAATTTATTGCGAGCCATCGGCGAACAACAAGATTCTCCCAGCTACCGCAGGCTTTGCATGCGCATGCGGCGTGAGGTTCTTATTCCGACCACAGGGAGCAACAAGGTTCCGGGGTACCCATTCGCAAACTTTGTTTGCGCAAATGGGTCGGGTTCTTATTGCGAACCATCTCCCAACCCCCGCAGGCCTTACATGCGCATACGGCGTAAGGTTCTTATTGCGAACAAATGTGAACAACAAGGTTCCGGGGTACCCATTCGCAAACTTTGTTTGCGCAAATGGGTCGGGTTCTTATAACGAGCCACCGGTGAGTAACAAGGTTCTCTCAGGCACCGGAAGCTCTGCTTCCGTATGTGCCGTGAGGTTCTTATTTTGAGGCGACGACCTCTTTTTTAATATTTTTCAGCCGTTTCATCACGTCGTTCGCACCGCGGCCAAAATAATCATGAAGCTGTTTGTACTCAGCGAAGAGCTTATCATAGACAGCCACATTTTCCGGATTCGGCGTATAAACGGTATCTTTAAGCTTACCCATAACATTGCCGGCTTCAAAGATGCTGTCATAGCCTCCGCGGGACTTTCCTGCTGCAACTGCACCGAAGATAGCGGACCCGAGAGCCGGTCCTTGGGAGCTGCCGGAAATTTTAATTGGCATATTGATAATATCGGCGTAAATCTGCATGGTCATCGGGTCTTTTTCAGCAATTCCGCCCGCCGCGTAAAATTCATTGACCGGAACGCCGCTGCTGCGGAAAGTCTCAATGATGGTACGGGTGCCGTAGGCAGTCGCCTCAATAAGAGCACGGTAGATTTCTTCCGGCTTTGTGAGGAGCGTCATGCCGAGCATGACACCGGTCAGATCGACGTCGACCAGGACAGATCGGTTACCATTCCACCAATCGAGGGCAACAAGGCCGCTCTCACCCGGGCGAAGCTGCTCCGCTTTTTGGCGGAGGTATTTATGTATATTGATTCCTTTCGCTTTCGCATCCGCTACATACTCCGCGGAAAGGCAGTTATCAATAAACCAGGCAAAATGGTCGCCCACGCAGCTCTGGCCTGCTTCATATCCATAAAAGCCCGGCAGGATGCCGTCTTCAACCACGCCGCACATGCCGGGAACCTGTTTTTCCTCGGTACCAAGCAGCATATGGCAGGTAGACGTTCCCATAATTGCAAGCATTTTTCCCGGGCCGTCAATCTTAACAGCCGGAACGCATACGTGGGCGTCAACATTGCCGACCGCGACTGCCGTGCCAACCTTAAGTCCGGTCAGACGGGCTGCCTCTTCAGTGATTTCACCCGCTTTGGAACCAAGCGGCTTGATGGTGCGGCTGAGTTTTTCGTCGACGACATGTTCCAGCCGTGGGTCAAGCGCCTTAAAGAAGTCGTTGGACGGATAGCCGTCCCGTTTATGCCAAATTGCTTTATATCCGGCGGTGCAGCTGTTGCGGGTTTTGTTCCCGGTAAGCTGCCAGATCACCCAGTCGGTTGCTTCAATAAAGCAATCCATAGCTTCATAAATTTCCGGGGATTCATCCAGAATCTGCCAGATTTTCGGGATTACCCACTCGGAAGAAATTTTTCCGCCGTAACGGGAAAGCCATTTTTCCCCTCTGGCCTCGGCAATTTCGTTGAGCTTATTCGCCTTATCCTGCGCCGCGTGGTGCTTCCAAAGCTTTACATACGCATGCGGATTCGATTTATACTGCTCCAGGAAACAAAGCGGCGTCCCATCCAGCTTGACCGGCATGACGGTACAAGCCGTAAAATCTACGCCCACGCCTATTACATCGTCAGGCGAAACATGGGTCTCCGCCAAAACAGCGGGGATGGTATGCGAGAAAACATCCAAATAATCCTGGGGATGTTCCAGCGCCCAGTCCGGGCCTAACGGCGTCCCATCCGGAAGCGCCTCATCCATAACCGCATGAGGGTATTCAAATGTACTGCTTGCAAGCTCTTCACCCGTTTGAACATCAACCAGAACTGCTCGTCCGGATAAGGTACCAAAGTCCACGCCAATTGAGTATTTTCCCATGATTTTCTTCCTTTCACCAGCCAAAACCGCAAAAAGCAAACCGCATGCGGCGGCCTTTCACCAATCATATTCCTTTACATTTTACACCATATCATGGGGGAAATCAATACCGTTTCGTCCCCTCGATTCACCTTTTTCAAAGGTCACCCTAAAGCATCATCTGTTCAACATAATGGTCCATAAAAACAGGGTTGGAAGAAAGGTTTACCTCCTGCGCAGCTTCCCTGACCGCTTTTTCCTGTTTTTCCGCATCCCGGTCAAGAAGCAGGATTGAAGCCCCCGCCCCGGCGCCGTTTCCAATGGAACGGACCTTTTCCTTCAGTTCCGCCGGAAAAAGGCCGATTCCAACAGCAGAATCAACGCTGATATAAGTTCCAAACCCGCCGGCGAGATAGAGCGCTTCAACCTCCTCCATCTCACATCCGGACTCATGCAACAGAGTTCTGATTCCAGCGGCAACAGCTGATTTCGCGAGCTGCAACTTACGGATATCCTGTTGGGTGATGAGGACGCCGCTGTCTCCGATTTTCAGCGCGGGGAAGCCGCCGAACTCCGTACCATAGCGGGCATAGCTTTCCTGTTCCTCATCAATCCGGCCGGTATCGTCGATTAACCCCAGACGTACAAACATGCAGACAGCGTCTATGATCCCAGAACCACAAATCCCGGCGGGAACAGCTTCACCGAGAACCGAATAGCGCACCTCGCCGTTTTCTTCCCAAACCTTGCTCACCGCCCCGTCTACCGCCGTCATTCCCATCTGCATGCCGGCTCCTTCAAAAGCAGGACCCGCGGCAGTGGAACAGCAGTAAAACCTGTCGCGGTGCCACAGGGCCATTTCCCCGTTGGTACCAAGGTCGAGTAAAAGAGAAGCCTTTGTTTCTGTCATTCCGCTCGCCAAGATCGAACAGGTGATATCGCCGCCCACATAGGAACTGATGCAGCCCGGCAGGTAAACACGAGCTGCTGGAGCCGCCTTGAAAAATCCGGGTTTCAACTCATTTCCAAAAAGGCTGACAGGCGTAAACGGATAGACTGCGATCCCGTAAGGGTCAAGCCCTGTCAGCAGATGGAGCATGGTCGTATTTCCCGCAATTACAATTTCATTAAGTGTTTCCGGGCTGGCTCCAACTGCGGAAAGGGCCTCCTCTATCATCTGGTTGAGCTGTGAAACAATTGCTTCCTGCAAAGAAGCCAAACCGTTTTCATTGCAGTAGTTAATCCGCGAAATAATGTCCGCACCAAAACCGCGCTGGGCGTTCATCCCGCTCCGGACGCAGAAAAGTTCTCCATCCGGAAAACGGTAGAGGTAGACGACAACTGTAGTCGTGCCAATATCGACCGCCAGTCCGTAACCGTCTGTCCAGCGTGGATTCACCCGATATACTGCCGTTCCCGTTTGAGAAAGGATTGCGCCTCCCTCCTGTCTTTTCTCTAAAATGACCTGGCAATCCCCTTCTATTTTTGCAAAACAGGCAAGGCGTACTCCATTCCGCCGTTCATTTTCACTTAAAAATTTAAGCTCATCCGGCGTGGGCGCGCTAAACGCACCGGATCCTTTGACCTTGCATTTTCCGCAGGTATGGTTTCCTGCGCAGGGCATGGAAAAAGAAAGGCGTTCTTTCTGCAAAAGCTCGGAGAGCAAAACGCCTGATTCCACCTCAAAAACTTTTATTTTACCGTCAACATGGACCGTGACCTGATTCAAACGTTGACCTCCTCTTTTAATTCCTCTTTCTGGAAATTATTGGCCATTGTATTTTCTCCCTCTTTTGCGTTCATACTTCTAATGGCAGAAACGAAAGACAGGGTAACCTGTTTTAATTTATAGTTTGAATGGTGCTGGCGCGCCTTACCACAACGCGGCGGTTTGAACGTAAACTAGTAAAAGGGAGCGGGCGGATGTGCTGATTAACAAAGTTGAAATCTGCGGTGTAAATACTGCAAAACTCAAAGTGCTGAAAGAAAAAGAAAAGATGGAGCTGCTCCAAAAAACGCAGAACGGGGATCAGAAAGCAAGGGAACAGCTTATCAACGGGAACCTGCGGCTGGTTCTGAGCGTTATCCAGCGCTTTACCAACCGCGGTGAAAACCTTGACGACCTGTTTCAGGTGGGCTGCATCGGACTGATCAAAGCAATTGACCATTTTGACCTGTCCCATGCAGTCCGCTTTTCCACCTATGCGGTACCCATGATCCTTGGTGAAATCCGCAGGTACCTGCGGGACAACAACTCGGTGCGGGTGAGCCGCTCCCTCAAAGACATCGCCTACAAGGCCATGCAGGTCAAAGAACGGCTGACTAATGAGACCCAGCGCGAACCTACGGTGGAAGAAATCGCCAAAGAATTAGAGCTTCCCAAGCATGAGGTTGTGCTGGCGTTGGAAGCCATTGTAGACCCGGTCTCCCTCAACGAACCGATTTATTCCGACGGCGGGGACACCATCTACGTCATGGACCAGGTGAGCGACAAAAGCGACGACCATGGCTGGCTCGAGGAAATCGCCCTGAAAGAAGCGATCAGCCGCCTGGCGCCCCGTGAGAAAAGAATACTCTCTCTCCGCTTTTTCGGCGGAAAAACACAGGTAGAAGTTGCAAACGAAATCGGCATTTCACAGGCGCAGGTTTCAAGACTTGAAAAAAGCGCACTTGACCGGATTAAAGAACAGATCTGACCCGCCTTATTATAACATGGCCTGACTTGATCCGCAATGCAAACAGTATGAAACCGGCCTCCTGTTTAGGAGGCCGGTTTCACCTTTTATGATAGCTGCCGGGTTATATTAATGTTAATCGGCAAACATAGATACGCCACAAAAATCGCACAATTTTCAAGCCCTGCCATCTGTCAGGAACAATTCTTTAAAATATCGGCTTCCCGCCGAAGTTTCGAAGTTTTTTGCAAGAATTTCCTCTGCTGATTTCTGCATGGAAGGCGTTTCGTAGACATTGACCAGGAAATCCGCCTCTATAAGAATCCGGTAATCCAGTCCCTCAACCCCCGTATAAACGTGGTGATGGGCAATCAAGAAACAGACACGTTCTGTCAAATCTATTCCCGCCCCAAGGCTCGCTAGAATTTCTCCGGCAACCGGCGGTCCCTCCAGCTGCTGGTTGACACCGTCTGAATTGCCGTATTTCCGTATACTTTCCCGTATACCGATATCGTGCAGAACAGCAGCGGTTTCCAAAACCTTCTGCTGTTCCGCCGGGAGCCCTTCTTCCTCCCCGATTGCCTTAGCAAAAGCGTAGACCTTGAGCGCGTGGTGAATTAACCCCGGTTCGCCTGCATTATACCGGATCATTTCACAAATCACCCGGTGCATTGGAATGTTCATGTTTTTCCCTCCTTTTTTTCCGCTACCCGTCCCAGATAAAGGCTGCGGTACCGTTTGGGCGTCTGGCCGTAATATTTCTGGAACATCTTAATAAAATAGCTGACGTTGTTAAACCCGGCTTTATAACAAATATCTGTTACCGAAAGGTCAGTGCCGGTTAAAAATTCCGCCGCCCGCTTCATCCGGAAAGAATTCATATAGCTGGCGGGGGATGTCCCTGTAACGGAAACGAAAAATTTATAAAAGTTGTCCTCCCCCATATACAGGCGGTCCGCGAGCTCAGAAATATAAATTTTTCTGGAGTAATTTTCCCCGATATACCGCAGCACCTCATTAAGCCGCTTTATTTTCTCCCGGTTTTGCCCCACGCCCCCAGATATGGAAAAAGAGAGCTCATCCGCAGAGAAAAAATAGGAAAGCAACTCATAAATCAGCGAAAGAGCCCGGAATGAAGACCCTATTTCGAAATTTCCGTAAATTTGAACCAACCGATCTAGACAAGCAGCAACCTCCGGGTAAAACGGGATTTCCCGGGAGAGAACCGGCGCTAACACCACCTCACTCGCGGCCAAAGCTTGCAGCTCTTTTTTTACAGAAATATCCGAAGCCGGAAGAAGACTGTCAATATCCACGAGGACAGCGTCCGCCTCGCATGGACCCCCTGGAGACGGATTCCCAAAATGAACCTCTTCCCGGTTGATAATTCCAATCTCACCAGCCGAAAGAACCCGCTGCTTTTCATTTACCGTCAGAAACAGGGTTCCTTTCCTCACAAATACAAACTCAATCTCCCTGTGCCAGTTGCAATAGATCATCCTGGCGTATTCCCAGCTGTTGAGCCTTACAACTGAAAAAGCGCCGCCGCGGTCATCATGGGACTGTTCATATGTATAAACCCGGTTCAAACGAATCACCTTTACGAATTCCTGTTATTTTTTGGCGGAATATTGGGAGTATTCCCACAACAACCACATTATAATGATATTAATATGAAAAGTAAAGGAGCATTTTTATGAAGGCATACGAACAGCACAAAAAATCGCTCATGAACGGCTGGCAGACCTGGAACTCACGCAGTGTCCTTTCCCATGTGATGATGCCGGAAGGCCTCGGTATCAACCTTGGGTTGAAGGACTACAAAGAGCCGGGCTTGCTGGATGCCGCTCTTATTGGCAGCGATGTCGTCTCCGGCCGAAGCAAGGATGTAGAGGCGCAGCCGCACGCAATGGCACAAGCCGCTTCTGTCACCCCTTACGCACATGCTTACGACAATTCATTTACCGAGCTGAAACTGGAGTGGTTTGACAATACTCTGAACGTTAAAACCGCTTTAGACGGCGGTGACCTTGTCATGCTGGTCACCCCTTTGAAACAGCCCAAAAAGCCTTCTTCCCTGATAGTAAACGGCGTCAGTCTTTGGAACAAAGGCGGAACGGTTGAAAAAGCGGGTGAAACTCTTCTTTTAAAAAAAGGCGAAAAAGAAATCACTGTATATATGACCGCTCCCGACAACGGAGAGCTGTTTGTCAATACAACTACCCCTTATTTATCCGCGAGTTTAAGCGAACCTGTCGGCGTCAGCACCGGAAAACCTCGCACAATAGCGGAAATTGAGGCGGCAATCGCTGTGCAGCAGAAAAAATGGGCCGACAACAAGGCCAAATACGGTGAACTTGCCGAAGCCTATAACGCCATGCAAACCTGCCAGGCATGGGACACCGTCTACAACCCGCAGTCCGACGCGCCGATTACAACGGTCAGCCGAATCTGGAATAACAACTGGGGCGGCTATGTTCTTTTCTGCTGGGATACTTATTTTGCAGCTTTGATGCAGTCAATTGACAACAAGGATCTTGCTTATTGCAACGCAATTGAAATTACCCGTTCTCACACAGACAGAGGATTTGTTCCCAATTATGCGGCGCAGAATAACTTTAAAAGCTTCGACCGTTCTCAGCCGCCGGTTGGTTCAATGACCTGCTTGATGATGTACAATAAATTTAAAGAAAAATGGTTCTTAGAAGAGGTTTATGACGACCTGCTTGTCTGGAACCAGTGGTATATTGACAACCGTTCCACTAAACACGGTTTGATGGCTTGGGGAAGCGATCCTTATGAAGGGACAACAGGCCATAATCTTGAAGAGCATTACGGTGTTCACGAGCGTTTCGGCGGTGCACTGGAATCCGGTATGGATAACTCTCCTATGTATGACGAGATTCCCTTCGACAAAGAACGCAATATCCTGCTGCTTGAAGACGTCGGCCTAGTTGGCCTCTATATCAACGATTGTCATTGCCTTGCCGAGATAGCAAAAATTCTTGGCCATGATGACAAAGCGGCTGAGCTGGAGGCTCGTGCTTCCAAATTAGAAGATAACATGGAAAAGGTTCTCTGGAATGAAGAATTTGGGATGTACCTTAACCGCAGGGAGGACACGGGCAAATTCGAATACCGCCTTTCCCCCTATCATTTCCATGCTTTATTCAGCCATAAAGTCAGCGAGGAGCACGCCCGCCGCATGATGGACGAACATTTTTACAACCCAAAGGAGTTCTGGGGTGAATATATTCTGCCCTCAATTGCGCGCAATGATCCTTCCTTCCCCAAACAGACCTATTGGCAGGGACGCATTTGGGCGCCGCATAATTTGCTGGTTTATCTTGCTGTCCAAAGATATCCTTTTGACGACGTTAAAGAAGCGCTTGCTGAAAAATCTGAAAATTTGATTTTAAAAGAATGGCTGGAGCACGGCCACGTTCACGAAAATTACGACCCGGATACCGGCGAGGGCTGCAATAATCCACGCAGCGACCCGTTTTATCATTGGGGCGGGTTGTTATCCTTTATTGCACTCCACAAAAAAGGATATTACAATCAAAACTAGGTTATTATAACGGATAAAAACCGGATTATTTCTCTGGAAATAATCCGGTTTTTCTTTACGTCAAAAAACAATTCGGCGCCACATATTCTATTTATAAACAGCTTGGTAAAAGTTGGGACAAAAGTTCCCGCAAACAGACAAAAATTTTTACACCGTTCGACAGCATGCCGGTTTGTCCCAATCCTATAATAAATAAGCAGGGTTGTTCAGAAAATGCTAAGGGAGGAGGCGGTCTTTATTGCAAACGTAATTTACCTTGACGTACTCGTGGCCGTCAACTTGTTTGTCACTTACTTTCTTCTCCTTTCCACCGCCCTGCTTCTCCACCAGAAACCCAAACGCTGGCGAATGGTACTCAGCGCCCTTGCCGGGGGAGCCAGTTCCCTGGTCATCTTCCTGGATGATCTTCACTGGCTGGTTCCGGTTCTAATAAAAATTGCCCTTGGGGTTCTGCTTGTAATCATTGCTTTCCCCTGGAAAGGCAAAGGCGTTTTTATTAAAACCGCCCTGCTTTTTATTGCCGTTAATTTTCTTTTTGCCGGTATCATGATGGCGCTCTGGTTCTTTGTTTCCCCGGTCGACATGTATTACCGCAACGGCGTTGTCTACTTTAATATTTCCGCTCTGACGCTGGCTGTATCCACCGTCGTTGCCTATTTAATTGTACGCCTGATCGGCTGGATTATTGACCGGCGGGTTTCTAAAAATTCCGTTTGCGAAATTATTCTTTCTCTGGACGGAAAAGAAGCCCTTTTGACCGCTTTTCAAGATTCCGGCAACAAACTTTCCGACCCGTTCGGGGGAACGCCTGTTGTCATCTGCCAGTATTCAGCCATTAAAGACCTGCTTCCCCAGGCGCTGCAGGAATATTTTTCGGGTGCGGGCGAACTGCCGAAGGTTTCCGGGGAATGGGCTAAACGCATCCGTGTTGTCCCCTATCATGTTGTAGGCGACAATGGAATGATGCGCTGCTTTTATCCAGACAGGTTTCAGGTTGTTACCGGAAAAAAACTGGAAGAACGCAAAGTGCTGATCGGCGTCAGTAAAGAAAACATTTCCGGCGGCGAATACAACGCTCTTTTCAACGCCGCGCTCTTATAGCAGTTCCGCTTGAAATACGGTATACGCACAGAAGCCCGCCTGTAGACGAAATCCACGCTTTCAACCGGGAATGCCATCTCAAATCCAACGTAGGGAGTAACCGTATTATGAAACAAATTCTCTTTCAAATAAAAAACAACCGCCGGTTTAAGAAAAAAGACTTGCGCAAGTCCCTAATGCTTTTAGTTCCCCAGGCGGGAAAGCACCATTTTTCCACCTTTTCCCTTAAAGTCTTTTTACTCGGCCTGCTGGACCGCTGGGGGCTTACCACATACACCCAATACATAAACGGGCCGGATACCCTTCCGCCGCCGCTCAGCAAGGAAGAAGAAAAAAAGGTCTTCGATGAACTGGGAACCAACGGGGAAAAAGCCCGCGAGATGCTGATTGTTCACAACCTGAGGCTGGTGGTATACATTGCGAAAAAGTTTGAGTCTACCGGCATAGGGATGGAGGACCTGGTTTCTATCGGAACCATTGGTTTAATTAAGGCGGTCAACACCTTTGCGCCTGAGAAAAATATCAAGCTGGCGACCTATGCTTCCCGGTGCATTGAAAATGAAATTTTGATGTGCCTGCGGAAAAATTCCCAGCTCCGGAATGAAATTTCAATCGACGAGCCGCTCAATATCGACTGGGATGGAAACGAGCTCCTTCTTTCAGACATTTTAGGCACCGAAAACGACAGCGTGAATAAAAACATTGAAATGGAGGCTGAACGGGAGCTTCTCAAACAGTGCGTGGATAACCTTGCTCCCCGCGAGAAAGCAATTATGCAAATGCGTTTTGGGCTTGTAAACGGTGTTGAAAAGACCCAGAAAGAGGTGGCGGACACCATCGGCATCTCCCAATCGTACATTTCACGGCTCGAGAAAAAAATCATAGAACGTTTAAAGGTGGATTTCAACCGCATCAGCCATTCATGATATGAGGTGAGGCAGATGATTTGCAGGGTCAGCACTCTTTGCGACAAAGAAGTGGTCAATATCAGCGACGGCTGCCGGCTGGGATGTATCGACGATGTGGAGGTAAACGTCGACAATGCGCAGGTCTGTTCCATTATTGTTTACGGCAAGTACCGGCTTTTCGGCCTTCTCGGGAGATGCGATGACATTATCATCCGCTGGGAAGACATCACGCTGGTAGGTGAGGACACTGTCCTTGTTTCATTCAAGGGTGGTGTTCCACCTGGACAGCGCAAAAAGAAAAAAAGAGGTTTTTTCAGCAATTTCTTTGGGTAAAATACCACTATGTTTACACAGCAAAAGAGCAGGCGCAGGTTAACCTGCGCCTGCTCTTTTGCTGTTATAATAAAATTCAGAGTGATCTAAAAATTTGCCGCTCCGCTACCACAGTAAGCAACACCAGAGTTTCAGAACCGCTGTTCACAATACTGTGTGACAATTCTTATTCAAATAAATCCTTTGAAAGCGTTCTGGCCTCTTCCCGCAATTTTTCAGTCTGTTCAGGATCGGCACGGTAAACGCCGTCGGTCTCTACCAAAACGTCTCCTTCCCGTACCGGGCCGGAGCACTTGGACAAAGGGAGCGAAATTATCATTTGTTCTTCTGTTTCACAAACGGCAAAGCCATTCTCAATCCGGTCGACAATCAGCATAAAATCAATCACCTTTCTGTTATGCACCTGAGCGAACCTTTCTCGAATTCAAAAACAACTGAACCGTTTAAGTCTGTGCGGTAAACCGGCTTATCATATTCACTTACCCGTTTCAGAACACTCGGCGTGGGATGGTTGTAGGAATTGTCTTTGCCGACGCAGATTACAAAACAGTCTGGCGAAGCGGCGTCCAAAAACTTTTTTGTATTCGAAGTACTGCTGCCGTGATGGTTAAGTTTCAGGATATTGCATTCAATTTCATTTCCAAGCTTAACCAACTCTTTCTCCGCTTCTTTTTCCGCATCACCGCAGAAGAGAGCTGAATAGCCCTTGGCGGAAAACTTCACCCAGGCGGACATGCTGTTGAGGTCCTCGTAATCGGAAACCGGGCCCAAAAATGTCAGTTTTGCATCCTTCCCCTCAGAGAGGACAATTTCGCCGCAGTCCTGCGCGGCTTTGATCTTCAGCCCTTTCTTTGAAATAGCAGTCAGCAGATTGCGATACGTTGACGTTGTTGGAAGAATATTGTCCGGAATCCGCGGCATGATGACCGTACCGATTTCGAACGATTCGACAACTGCCTGCATCCCTCCGATATGATCGGAATGCGGATGGCTTCCAATAACATAATCCAACTTTTCAACGCCGAGAGATTTGAGGTATTCCACAACATTCGTCTGATCTGTTTCCTTTTCACCTGCATCTATTAATACATTTTTATCATAGGCTTTGATATAAACAGAATCGCCCTGGCCTACATCAATAAAGTGGATAGCAACCTCCGCGTCCGGATTGAGAAGGCCGGACGTAATGGCGGCACTGGTCTTCGTTTCTCCTAATATCCATTTCTCAAGGGGAATCGTTCCCGTGAAAACGCCGTAACACAGAGCGGCTAACAGCACAACTACCGAAACGGTTAAGGGAAGCCTTTTGTGTTTCTTACTTTTTCTTTTTGCCATAGCCCTTCCCCTTTCTTCCCGCCGCAGCGTGCCGGCTGGACTTCGCTTTCTTAGCCGGTTTATTTTTCACCGTATGAGATGAGCGCAGTTTTTTAACCGCTTCCTGCTCCGCTTTTTTTGTCAGGGCACGGCTTTTTTTCACTTTGTTTTTCGCCTTATCCGTTAAACGCAGGTCGTCGCGTACCAAGCAACCGGGTCCCGTTCCGATCAGGTCGGTGCGGCGGGCAAGGCGGAGCGCCTTTAGAACAAGCTCCTTGTTAGAGGGGCGGAAATACTGCAGTAGAGCGCGCTGCATTGCCTTTTCCTCAGCAGATTTCGGGACATAGACCGGCTCCATTGTCATTGGGTTTAACCCCGTGTAAAACATACAGGTGGAAAGGGTGCCGGGCGTCGGGTAAAAATCCTGCACCTGTTCCGGCCGGATTTTCTGTTCCTTCAGAAAAAGCGCCAGCTCTATCGCGTCGTTCAGCGTGCTCCCGGGGTGGGAAGACATCAAATAGGGTACCAGGTACTGTTCTTTTCCAACCTCTTTGGTAATCTGATAGAAACGGTCCGCAAATTTTTTGTAGGTCTCAATATGCGGTTTCCCCATCACGTCCAGTACCCGTGCTGAACAGTGCTCCGGCGCAACCTTGAGCTGGCCGCTGACATGGTACTGTACCAGTTCTTTCATAAAAGCAGAATCCGGATCTTCCAACAGGTAATCGTAACGGATCCCAGAGCGGATAAACACTCGTTTGATTCCCGGGAGAGCCCGCATCTTCCGCAGCATTTCAAGATATTCGCTGTGATCCGCCACCAGTTGGTTGCAGGGCGACGGCGCCAGGCATTTCCGTTCCCGGCAAAGGCCGTGTTCCTTTTGCACATCACAGGACGGTCGACGGAAATTGGCGGTAGGGCCGCCGACATCGTGGATATATCCCTTGAAGCGGGGATTTTTCAGGAAAGAGCGCGCTTCATCCAGCACTGATTCCTCACTGCGGCAGGTGATATTCCTGCCTTGATGAAGGGCGATCGAGCAGAAATTACAGTGGCCGAAGCATCCGCGGTTATGAGTGATGGAAAACTCCACCTCCTCAATGGCGGGGACTCCTCCCTGCTTTTCATAGCTCGGGTGGTACATCCGCATATAAGGAAGCGAATAAACAAAATCCATTTCAGACCGGGTCAGCGCCCGCATCGGCGGGTTTTGAACCAGCATCATGGCGCCATGACGCTGGATAACGGTTTTACCGTAAACCTCGTCCTGCTCGGTAATCTGAATTTTACAGGCCTTAGCGTAAGACTCTTTTTTTGTACTCACCTGTTCAAAATTGGGGCATTCCCTGGCGCCGAGCGGCGTATTTGCAGGCTTTGTCAGGTAGCAGGTCCCCGGGATGTCGGTAATTTCAGAAACAGGAACACCCTTTGCCAGCCGGGAGGCGATTTCCACTGTCTGGCGCTCTCCCATTCCATAGGTGAGCAGATCGGCGCCGGAATCAACCAGGATTGACGGGCGCACGGCGCCGTCCCAATAATCGTAGTGGGCAAACCGGCGGAGGGAGGCCTCTAAGCCGCCAATGACAATTGGGATATCCCCAAACGCCTTTCGTATCTGCTGGCAGTAGACGATCACCGCGCGGTCAGGCCGTTTCCCCGTCTTTCCGCCGGGTGAATAAGCGTCATCCGTCCGGATCCGCTTGGCTGAGGTATAATGCGCCACCATTGAATCAATATTTCCGGAGGTGACAAAAAAACCGTATTTGGGTACACCCAACTCCTCAAAATCATGCAGGGTATGGTAATGGGGCTGAGCAATCATCCCAACGGAATACCCCTGTGCTTCAAGCATCCGCGATATGATCGCAATTCCAAAGCTTGGATGATCTACATAGGCGTCCCCCGTAACGCAAATAAAATCGAACTGGTCGATTCCACGCGCCTCCATCTCTTCCTTTGTCATCGGTAAAAAGCCAGACATAGTTCCTCCTAAAACGAAAGCGGCGGCGCCGCAGGGTATGCGGCACCGTAAATAAACGCTATTCTTCTTCAGACGGGTCGTGGTTAAGGTTTCGTTCCAGCCATTGCTGGCGGGTCATCAGAACCTGGCGGGGCTTGCTCCCCTCAAAGGGACCCACAACCCCCATCTCTTCCATTTCATCCACCAGCCGGGCAGCGCGGGCATAACCCAGCTTGAGCCGCCGCTGGAGATAAGAGGTAGAGGCCTGCCCCGCCTCAATCACGCATTCGATCGCAGCGGAGAGCATATCGTCCTTTTCATCAAAGCCGCCGCCATCGCCGCCCTTGCTTCCTTTTTCAGCAACCGCCTGTTTTTCAATTTCTTCTATAACCTTTTCATCATAGTCGGCCGAATCCTTCTTTTTGACAAAGGAGACAACCTGTTCTACTTCTTTTTCGGTGACAAAACAGCCCTGTACCCGGACAGGCTTTGGAAAACCGACCGGATAAAACAGCATGTCACCCCGGCCGAGAAGTTTTTCCGCCCCGCTTCCGTCCAGGATGGTGCGGGAATCGACCTGTGAAGAAACCGCAAAAGCGATCCTGCTCGGGATATTGGCCTTGATCAGCCCGGTGATGACGTCGACAGACGGCCGCTGGGTCGCAATCACAAGGTGCATCCCGGCCGCACGGGCCATCTGAGCCAAGCGGCAGATCGAATCCTCAACCTCGTTGGGAGCGGCCATCATCAAATCGGCAAGCTCGTCTATGATGATTACGATTTGTGGCAGAGGATCGAGTTCGTCCGAATTTTTTGCGATGCTGTTATACCCTTCAAGGTCACGGACTGAATTGTCTGCAAAAAGCTTGTACCGTTTAAGCATTTCGGTTACTGCCCACCCGAGGGCGCCTGCCGCTTTCCGGGGATCGGTCACCACCGGGACGAGCAGGTGTGGAATACCGTTGTATACGCCCAGCTCAACCACCTTAGGGTCAATCATCAGAAGCCGGACTTCTTCCGGCTTCGCTTTATAAAGCAGGCTGACAATAATTGAGTTGATGCAAACCGATTTACCGGAACCGGTAGAGCCCGCAATCAGCAGATGGGGCATCTTGCCAAGGTCGGCAAAGGTGACGTTGCCGGCAATATCGCGACCGAGCGCCACCGTGAGCTTCGACTTCGCATCATAAAACTTGTCGCAGTCAATGATTTCCCGCATGGTAACCACGTCGATCTTTTTGTTTGGCACTTCAATACCAACTGCGGGCTTGTTTGGGATCGGCGCTTCGATCCGCACGCCCGCCGCCGCGAGGTTGAGGGCGATATCGTCCGCAAGGCCGGTGATCCGGCTAATTTTAACCCCGGCCGAGGGCTGAAGCTCATACCGGGTAACAGCCGGCCCGCGGCTGACGTTAATCACCCTTGTCTGAACGCCGAAGCTTTTCAGCGTGTCCACCAGCCGGTCGGCGTTTGCCTTGAGTTCCCCGCTTGCATCTACATTTTCAGCGGCCTGCGGAGCACGCAGCAGACTGATTGGCGGGAAGACATAGCCGTTCCCCTCTTCTTCCACCGCAAAGCGGAGCTGTGTTTCCCCTGTGTCGCGCACCAGCTCCTCCGGCGGCGTAACAGGTTCCTCTTTCGGAACGGCGGGCTTGTCCAGCGGAATGGGATCCTCCACCGGTTCGGGCAGAGACGCGTCATCCAACGGGATATCAATTGAAGAGCGTTTTCTCCTGAATTTTTTCGGTTTTTCCGTCTCAACTACAATCGGAGCCGCTTTAGGCGACGATACAGGATGCTCCGGCATCTCCGGGTCGGGACCCAAGTCGACATCAATATTGAACCGCGCCTGGCTCTTTGCCAACCGTTCCTGTTCCCGCTGCTCCGCCTTTTCCTCGTAATCCTCCCTGATCTTCTGAACAGGGCGCGCAACACCCCGGAAAAAGCCCAAAAGGGTGGCTCCGGTAATCAACATGACAAAAGCAAAAATCAAAAGCCCAGTAATAATTCCAGCACCCACTTTTCCACAGGCGGCCAAGAGCGGCCAGCCGATCAAACCGGCTGCAAGACCTCCACCTTGTTTAGCGACGCCGTACTCGTACAGTTTGACGCACTGGTCAATAAAATTCTCACCCGGTACGTTGCCCACGCATAAAATTTGAAGAAGCGAGGACAATAAAATCAAGAGAATTGCCGTCTGCCAAACTTTATGACGAATTGCGCCGAACGGCCGATCCATTGATGCACAGATTGCTATGTAGACGAAAATGGGGGCAATGACATATCCAGTAAAGCCGAACAGTCCAAACAGGACGTCGTGACAGGCTTTCCAAACGGATTCACCCTCAAAAATACTGAGGAAGAAAAACAACAGCCCCAATACAAAATAGACGATTGCAGCGATCTGGCGAGTATGTTTTTCCCGCTTTTCCGTCTGCCGTACAGAAACCGGCTTTTTTGAAGCAGCCGTTCTGCTTCTGGTATTCTTTTTTTTGCCCGAAGTCTGACCTGCCATACTGCCTCCTCTACTGCCGGATGTTTCTACGTCAGCGGGACAAGAGCGCAACTATATTGGCGCCGCCGTTCACCGCTTCAATGATACTGATAATAATCACCACTACGCCGAGGGCGAGGGTGTAATAAGCAAAAATTTTAAACTTATCGGTCTTAACGAGCCAACGAACCAACTTAATCGCTAAAAAGCCCACAATAGCAGCGACAATAAAACCGACCACCAAAGGCATTACGTCGATTGACTCCGCGGAATCCTTATAATCCATAAATTCAGTTAAAGCGCCGGCAAGGATCGGCGGGATCGACATCAAAAACGAAAACTTGACGGCTGTTGCGCGGCTAAGCCCGCAGAACAGGCCGCCTGCAATGGTAGAACCTGAACGGGACACGCCGGGAAGGAGGGCAATTCCTTGAAAAACGCCGATGGTCACAGCGTCTCTCGCCCTGATCTCCCCCACCCGTTTCTTTCCGCGTCCGAACCGGTCGGAAAGGAACAGGATCACCCCGGTATAGAGGAAGCAAAGCCCTTCAATGAAGATACTGCTGTCGGACGAAATCCCCTTAATGGGGTCTTTGATGAAATAAAACAGGCAGAGCGGCAGAGTCGCCACAATCAGCATGACCAGAAGGCGGCGGTTTTCGCTCATCCCCTTAAAATGGAACTTACCCGTAAAAATATCGCGGACGGAATATCCAACCTCTTTCACGAGCTCCCAGATGGTTTTATAATATGCGACGAAAACCGCCAGCAGGGTGCCGAGGTGCAGGATAATCGAAAGCATGATAGCCGACTCGCCGTTTACCCCCAGGAAGTGTTGTGTCAACGAAAGATGCCCGGAACTGGACACCGGTAAAAACTCGGTCAGGCCCTGGACAACCGCCTGGATAACCGCATCAAAAATACCCATATACTTTCCATCCTATTCTGTCAAAATCAATAACCCAGGAAAGGCGGCTCAGCCTTTCAGCCGCCTGCCCGGAGAATAACAGTCGTTTAAATAATCGGCCGGGTTGGTAGAAATCATCCGGCTAATGATAAACCCATTTCGGCTGCGGACGCCTTCAAACAGCCTGGTGCCAAGACGGACCGTTTCAAGCTGTGGTTCTGACGGTTCCATTGCCATTACTTCGTCAGGGCTCACAATCGTGTACAGCATTATTATGCACCTCCCGTTCGGTTTCGTCAATGAGAGTGTAAAGACAGTCCACCGCCTGGGAAAGGTTCCCAAGCTCGTCAATCAGCCCACACTCAACCGCGCCGGCGCCGTCAAGGACAGTTCCCACATCCATAACCAATTCCCCGGTTTGCATCATCAGTTCGGTAAATTTTTCCTTGGTAATTTTTGAGTTCGCGGTCACAAACTTTACAATCCGCTCCTGCATCTTTTCAAAGTAAGACAGGGTCTGCGGAACGCCCAAAACCGTTCCGTTCATCCGCACCGGGTGGACCGTCATGGTCGCTGAAGGGACAATAAACGAACGCTTTGCACTGACTGCAAGCGGCACGCCGATAGAATGCCCGCCACCCAGAATCAGCGAAACGGTGGGTTTCTTCATTCCGGAAATCAGTTCCGCAATAGCGAGGCCCGCTTCCACATCCCCGCCGACGGTGTTGAGCAGTACCAGCAGTCCCTTAATTTCCTCCGACTCCTCGATTGCCACAAGCTGCGGCATAACATGCTCGTACTTGGTGGTTTTATTCTGGGGCGGCAGGATAAAATGCCCCTCCACCTGGCCGATGATGGTCAGGCAGTGAATCATATGCCGCCCTTTTGCGGTTACAGAACCGTAATTAAAAATTTCACTTCCAACGCTTTCACCGGTCAGGGTCTCTCCGTTATCCTCTTGCGCAGGCTGCGCGTCCGGCTCCCTGCTCGGCTCAATGGTATCGTTTTTGTCATACATCACACACCAGCACCTCTCACTTTTAATATGGTGTTAGTGTGTGCCCATCCCTTTTAATTATACGGTTTCCGGAGCCTCGGCATTCCGCTTTTCAACCGTTTTAACCGCTTCCTTCTCTTCCGCCGCTTTAGCCTTTGCTACCGCCAGCATCAGTTTAATCCGGTTTTCCTGGTTCACCTTAGTCGCGCCCGGGTCATAGTCAATTGCGACGATATTCGCATCCGGATGTTTTGTTTTGATGCCGCGGATCATCCCTTTGCCAACCACATGGTTCGGCAGGCAGCCGAACGGCTGGGTGCAGACAATATTATTCACCCCGTCCGCAATGAGTTCAAGCATTTCGGCTGTAAGCAGCCATCCCTCGCCCATTTTGGCGCCGTACCCCACATAACCCTTGACCAGTTCCTTTAAATGCAGGTACCCTTTGGGACAATAAAATTTAGGTTCGGCCCGTACCGCGTCAATCATAATCTGCTGGCAGTGGAGAACATAAGACATCAGCTTCCGCGCAAAAAAGCGAACAGGCCGTTTACCGCCGTAAAGTTTGTAGTCCTCAATCCGATTGTCAATTTTAAAAATAATAAAATCCATCAGGCCGGGAACGACGACTTCCGCCTGCTCGGAAAGAAGAAATTCCTCCAGGTTGTTGTTCCCGAGAGGTGCATATTTCACATAAATTTCGCCCACTATGCCAACCCGGACTTTTTGTTCACCCCGTACCGGGACAGCAGCAAAATCCTTTACAATTTCCTTAAAATGCGCCCTCATGGCCTTCTGGTTCAACGCACCGCCGCTTTTGAATTCATCCGAAAGCTTTTCGACCCAGCGGTCGGTCAGCCGGGCGGCGTCCCCGTCTATAATCTCATACGGGCGCACCTGGTTTTGCAGCAGCATCAGAATATCACCATACATGGCGGACATGGCGAGCTGGCGGATCAGCTTGAGGGTCATTTTAAACCCGGGGTTTTTCTCAAGCCCTGAAAGGTTGACGCTGATAACCGGAATCTGTTCCAACCCCGAGCGTTTAAGCCCCTTGCGCAGCAGATGAATATAGTTGGACGCCCTGCACCCGCCGCCCGTCTGCGTGATGACAAGCACGGTCTTGTTCAAGTCGTACTTGCCGCTTTTTAAGGCGTCAAGCATCTGGCCGATGACCAGAAGCGCTGGATAACAGGTGTCGTTATGTACATTTTCAAGCCCCTGACGGCGAATGCTTTCACTGTCGGTTCCCTTTAACAGGGTGACGTTGTAGCCGTGAAGCCGCAGGACATTTTTAATCAATTCAAAATGGATGGGCAGCATCTGCGGCATCAGGATTTGATACTCACGCTTCATTTCTTTGGTAAAAAGTAGACGGCCCGTTTTATCGTACTTCAATTCCGCCAAGGGATCACCTCGTTTTCTTTTCCTTCGCGAGCTTGTTTGCGTCTAAATAAGCGAACAGGCTGCGCAGCCGGATCTTAACAGCGCCAAGGTTTGTAACCTCGTCTATTTTAATCTGGGTGTAAATTTTTCCATAGCTTTCCAATATTTCGCGGACCTCGTCGCCGGTGATGGCATCCAGCCCGCAGCCGAAAGACACAAGCTGTACCAGCTGGATCCGGTCATCGTGGGAGCCGACATAGTGAGCGGCGGCATAAAGCCGGGCATGATAGGTCCACTGGTTCAATACCCCTGCCTTGCGCTTGGAAGAGCGAACCGTCAGGCAGTCCTCAGTCAGGATCGAGACACCGAAGCTCCTTGCCAACAGGTCAATACCGTGGTTGATCTCCGGGTCGATGTGATACGGCCGCCCAGCGAGGACCAGCACCATCTTGTCGTTTTGTTTTGCGTCTTTCAATACCGTTCGTCCATAGGCGTAAAGCATCTGGCGGTAGGCTTCGTAGGCGTCATAAGCCTTTTTGGAGGCCTTGCGGATTTCCTCTTTGCTCACCGAAAAATACTGGCTGAAGACAGCGTGCGCTTTTTTCGTAAAATCGTGCCTGCGGTGCAAGCCAAGATAATCCTTGATAAAGGTAATTTCAGAAAGCCGCCGAATATTTGCCCCGATGACCTCCGGATAATAAGCTACTACCGGACAATTGTAATTGTTGTCGGAAAGCCCCTCATCAAAATTATAGGACATACAGGGGTAGAAAATTGTTTGAATCCCCTGATCCAAAAGGGCCTCAACGTGGCCGTGAAGAAGCTTTGCAGGGTAGCAGACCGTATCGGATGGGATGGTATGCTGACCCTTTTCGTAAAGCGCGCGGTCACTGTGCGGGGACAGAACGACCTCGAAGCCCAATTCTGTGAAGAACGCATGCCAAAACGGCAGGTTTTCATACATATTAAGCCCCATCGGGATGCCAATTTTACCACGGGGGCCGGAAACCGCCCGCAGGCTGTGAAGATAGTCGTACTTATAGCGGAAAGCGTTGTAGCCCCCCTCTTCTTGTTTAACGCCGAGCGGTTTTTCACATTTGTTGCCGGAAATATACCGCCCGCCATCCGCAAACCTATTAATCGTAAGCTTGCAGTGGTTGGTACAGCCGTTGCAGGTAGTGACCGAAACCGTGTGGGTAAAGTTCTGCAGTTCTTCCAGCGTAAGAACTGTGGAGCGCTCCCCCGCGCGGGCCTTGGCGTAAAGGGCGGCCCCATATGCGCCCATCAACCCGGCAATGGAGGGGCGGACAACTTCCGTTCCCACCTCGCGCTCAAAAGCGCGGAGAACGGCATCGTTGAGGAAAGTCCCCCCCTGCACCACAATATGCTCGCCCAATTCTTTGGTGGAATTGGCGCGGATAACTTTATAAAGCGCGTTTTTGACGACGCTGACAGCAAGCCCGGCGGCAATGTCGCCAACTGTTGCGCCGTCCTTCTGCGCCTGTTTGACCGACGAATTCATAAAAACGGTGCACCGGGAACCGAGATCAACCGGATGTTCCGCAAAAAGGCCGAATTTTGCAAACTTCTCCGCCTTAAAGCCAAGCGCGTGGGCGAAAGTTTCAATAAACGAACCGCAGCCGGACGAACAAGCCTCATTGAGCATAATACTGTCAATGGCGCCGCCCCTGATTTTAAAACATTTGATGTCCTGCCCGCCGATGTCAATGATAAAATCCACGTCTGGGTTAAAATACTGTGCGGCGGTAAAATGGGCAATGGTTTCGACCACCCCAAAATCAATATGGAAAGCGTTTTTAATCAGCTCTTCCCCATAACCGGTCGACGCGGCGGCACGGACGAGGACCCGCCCGCCCGACTGGGAATAAATTTCCTCAAGCGCCGCCTTTACAAGAGGCACCGGGTTGCCGCTGTTCGAGGTGTAGGACTGGTACAGGATATCTCCTTCTGGAGAAACAAGAACAATCTTTGTCGTCGTGGAACCGGCGTCTATCCCCAGATAGGCGTCCCCGGCATAATCTGCCAGCGGAAGATACCTTACACCGGCTTTTCCGTGGCGTTCACAGAACCCTCTGTATTCCTCTTCCGAAGCAAAAAGAGGCGCAACCGAAGAATCACGTTTTGCAGGCTTGGCGTTCTTTATTTTTTCAAGCACATCCTGCAACAAGACCGGTTGAAGCGTCCCCGCGTAATAAGCCGCCCCAAGGGCGATATAGTACTGGGCGTTTTCCGGGAATACAGCGTTTTCACCCAAATTCAACGTCTCAACAAACCGCTTGCGCAGCCCTTTTAAAAAAGTTAAGGGCCCGCCCAAAAAGACAACTTTCCCCTCAATTTCACGTCCCTGTGAAAGCCCGCCGATGGTCTGATTGACCACACACTGGAAAATACTGGAGGCGATGTCGCTTTTCCGGGCGCCCTGGTTTAAAAGCGGCTGAATGTCGCTTTTGGCAAAAACACCACAGCGGGAAGCAATGGTGTATATTTTTTCCGCATCTTCAGAAAGAGTATCCAGCTCTTCTGATGTTACGCCGAGCAGGGTTGCCATTTGGTCGATGAACGCGCCCGTGCCGCCTGCGCAGCTTCCGTTCATCCGAACCTCGGTGCCGCCGGTGAGGAACAAAATCTTCGCATCCTCTCCACCCAGCTCAATGACAACGTCTGCATCCGGAATCCGTTCCTTCATGCAAACCTGCGTTGCATAAACTTCCTGCACAAATTCCACGCCGCTGCTCTGGGAAACCCCAAGCCCTGCCGAACCCGTGATGACAATTTTTGCGGGAACACCCTTTATAATTTCTTCGTCAATAAGCTTTAACAAGCCGACTGCTTTTTCCGTCACCTTGGCGAGGTGCCGCTCATACGATTGATACAACACCGTGCCGCTTTCGTCCAGCACCACGCATTTGATGGTGGTGGAACCGATATCCAAGCCTATACGATACGCCATAATGACCTCCCCGGGAACGGAACTGGTTAAGAGCAATCTCAACCAATTAATTATAGCATTATAATAAGTAATGTCAATTGGGAATCTTGGGTAAAGACAGTCTTCGAAATTGACGAAATCTTGACAATCTATGGGAAATACGATAAAATTAATTCAGTTTTATGTTTCGTTTTTTGTTAGGATAACGGGAGGTTCAGGTCTTTGTAAAACCTGCGCCCCATGCCGAACAAACTCTTTAGAAAGTTGGTGCAATTGTGGGAAAAACTTTAACTG
Organism: Oscillospiraceae bacterium; assembly: GCA_902766785.1. Taxonomy (GTDB): domain Bacteria; phylum Bacillota; class Clostridia; order Oscillospirales; family Ruminococcaceae; genus Metaruminococcus_A. The sequence continues at coordinate 32,006 of CACXEO010000009.1, forward strand.
AAAAAATACTCGACGCCCATATTGTTGACGGAAAGCCTGTTAAAGGCTCTGAAGTCGGCTTAAAAATCGACCAGACCCTGACCCAGGACGCAACCGGTACCATGGCCTACCTTGAATTTGAGGCAATGGGGATCGACCGCGTTAAAACCGAACGTTCCGTCGCTTATATCGACCACAACACCCTTCAGTCCGGCTTTGAAAACGCGGACGACCACCGTTTCATCGGCTCGGTCGCAAAAAAGCACGGTATTTATTTTTCTCGTCCCGGTAACGGTATCTGCCACCAGCTTCACCTGGAACGTTTTGCTATCCCCGGCAAGACACTGATCGGCTCCGACAGCCACACCCCAACTGCGGGCGGCATCGGTTCTCTTGCGTTTGGCGCGGGCGGCCTGGATGTGGCGGTTGCAATGGGCGGCGGCGCTTATTACATTACCTACCCGAACGTCGTCATGGTAAACCTCACCGGGAAACTCCGCCCCTGGGTAGCGGCAAAAGACGTCATCCTCAAGGTTCTGGAAATCCTTTCGGTTAAAGGCGGCGTGGGTAATATCATCGAGTACTGCGGCGAAGGGGTCAAAACCCTCTCGGTCCCGGAACGTTCCACCATCACCAACATGGGAGCGGAGCTTGGTGCGACCACCTCTGTCTTCCCGTCCGATGAAATTACCCGCGAATTTTTGAAGACGCAGGGTCGTGAAGAGGATTATATCCCCCTCTCTGCAGATCCGGACGCGGTGTATGATAAAGAAATCACTGTCAACCTTTCCGAGCTGGAGCCGCTGGCGGCATGCCCGCACAGCCCGGACAATGTAAAACCGGTCGATGAAATCGGCGCGATCAAAATCGACCAAGTCTGCATCGGCTCCTGCACCAACTCGTCTTATCTCGACCTGATGCGGGTTGCGCACATCCTCAAAGGCAAAACTGTCCATCCGGACGTCAGCCTTGCCATTGCTCCCGGCTCCAAGCAGGTTTTCAACATGCTTGCTGAAAACGGGGCGCTAGCTACCCTGATCGCCTCCGGCGCGCGGATCCTCGAATGCGCCTGCGGACCCTGCATCGGGATGGGACAGTCACCGAATTCCAAGGGGATTTCCCTGCGGACCTTCAACCGGAACTTCTTGGGCCGTTCCGGCACCGCTGACGCGGGCATTTACCTCGTCAGCCCGGAGACTGCGGCGATTTCCGCCATCACCGGTGTTCTGACAAACCCGATGACGCTGGGTGAAATGCCGGAGATCAAGATGCCGGAGCAGTTCCTGATTAACGACAATATGATCGTCCCGCCCGCTTCCCCGGAAGAGGCAAAGGATGTTGAAATCCTCCGCGGGCCGAATATTAAAGAGTTCCCGATTGCCGAGCCGGTGGGAGACACCATCACGGCTGACGTTATGCTCAAAGTGGAGGATAACATTACCACCGACCATATTATGCCGGCGGGGGCAAAAATTCTCCCCTACCGTTCCAATATTCCCTACCTGTCTCAGTACTGTTTTGCGGTCTGCGACACCACTTTTGCAGAACGTGCAAAGGCAGCCGGCAAGTCAATCGTTGTAGGCGGCGCAAACTACGGGCAAGGTTCCTCCCGTGAACACGCGGCCCTTGTCCCCCTCTACCTCGGGGTCAAGGCGGTTCTGGTCAAGAGCTTTGCGCGCATCCACCGCTCCAACCTGGTCAACGCCGGTATCCTGCCACTCACTTTTAAGGATGAAGCGGATTATGATAAAATTTCACAGGGCGACAGCCTGAGCATCGAAAACATCCGTGAAAGCATTGTAGCGGGGAAACCGCTCGTTATGAAAAACCTGACCACGGGTGATTCTTACGAGGCGGTCTATGACCTCTCCGGCCGTGCGAAAGAAATTCTCCTCGCGGGCGGCCTGCTCAATTATACCAAAACCCAGAACTGAACAACAATTACAGGAGGTTTGGCAGATGGCAGATAAAATTAAAATGAAAACGCCCCTGGTCGAAATGGATGGGGACGAGATGACACGGGTCATTTGGAAAATGATTAAAGACATTCTCCTCACCCCGTATATTGAACTGAATACCGAATATTATGACCTCGGCCTTAAACATCGTGAAGAGACCAAAGACCAGGTGACCATTGACTCCGCGAACGCCACCAAAAAATACGGGGTAGCGGTTAAATGTGCTACCATTACCCCGAACGCCCAGCGCGTTAAGGAATACAACCTTTCTGAAATGTGGAAATCCCCAAACGGGACAATCCGCGCCATTCTGGACGGTACCGTTTTCAGAAGCCCGATTATCGTTAAAGGGATCACTCCGTTTATTCCCACCTGGACCAAACCGATCACCATTGCCCGTCATGCCTACGGGGATATTTACAAGAACGCTGAAATGGTTGTTGACGCCGGCTGCAAAGCGGAGCTGGTAGTCACCGATAAAGATGGGAACGAAACCCGCCAGCTGGTTCATGAATACAAAACCCCCGGTGTATTACAAGGCGTTCATAACCTGGATGAAAGTATTTCCAGCTTTGCCCGTACCTGTTTTAACTATGCGCTTGATATTAAACAGGACCTGTGGTTTGCAACTAAGGACACCATTTCTAAAAAATACGACCACCGCTTCAAGGATATTTTCCAGGAGATTTTCGACGCTGAGTACAAAGAAAAATTTGAAAATGCCGGCATCGAGTATTTCTATACTCTGATTGACGACGCGGTGGCCCGCACCGTCCGCTCAGAAGGCGGTTATATTTGGGCCTGTAAAAACTATGACGGCGACGTCATGTCCGATATGGTTGCAACTGCTTTCGGCAGCCTTGGTATGATGACTTCCGTCCTCGTTTCTCCGGACGGCGTATACGAGTATGAGGCGGCCCACAGTACCGTGACCCGCCACTACTATAAGCATTTGAAGGGCGAGCCCACCTCTACCAACTCGGTCGCTACCCTTTTTGCCTGGAGCGGTGCGCTGCGCAAACGCGGCGAGCTTGATTCAAATAAGAAACTCATGGCCTTTGCTGACAAACTGGAACAGGCTACTATCAAGACAATTGAGGATGGCGTTATGACAGGCGACCTTTATGTCCTGTCTTCGCTTGAAAATAAAAAGAAGGTTGATACTGAAACGTTCCTGAAAGAAATTGACCTGCGTTTAAAGGAAATGCTTTAACAGGGATCCGGTGCAGGGGTTTTATGGACAGAAAGCTCCCTACGCCGGTTTACAGTAATTCACAGACACACACTCCTGCGTTTTCCTCTGCTATGTATTGCTGCTACTTTATGCAATGAAAGGTGGCTTTCCCATGTCCAACAAATCTTCTGCGGTTTCTATTTCGGTGATCCGGCGGCTTCCGCGGTATTATCGTTTTTTAAGTGAACTGCTCAAAGAGGGAAAAACGAGGATTTCATCTCGCGAACTTTCTGACCTGATGCAGCTCACCGCTTCACAGATCCGACAGGATCTCAACTGCTTCGGTGGTTTTGGACAGCAGGGATACGGCTATAATGTTAAGGATCTCCATGAAGAGATTGCCAATATTTTAGGTCTTAATAAAATACACAACTGTATCCTTATTGGTGTGGGGAATCTAGGTGAAGCAATAGCAAATCACATTGATTTTGAAAAACGCGGTTTCAAGCTGGTCGGCGCGTTCGATATAAAGCCTGAACTGATCGGAACCAAAATTGGAGACGTTACCATTCGGCACAGTGACGAGATTGAGGAATTCTGTAAAAAGGTCTTGCCGAAAATTGCGGTGCTTTGTATCCCAAAGGAAGCGGCGCAGGCAATTGTGGAGCGGCTGGTATCTTTGGGGATTAAAGGTTTCTGGAATTTCAGTCACTTTGACCTGACCCTCAGTTATGATGATATTGTTGTGGAAAACGTTCATTTAAGTGACAGCTTGATGACCCTATGCTACAGGGTCAACGAAATATATAGATAAATTAATTGTCCTGGCTTTTGCTCTGAACGGCAGAAACGGTTGCTCGCATATGTTTACCATATTTACAGCGTTAAATCTGAAAATAACCTAACTGTAATACAAAAACTGTTTAAACAATTGACATTATTTATCCTTCGTTTAAGGAAGAAAATGAAAATTATTTAAAAAAAGCAAAATAATGTTGGACTGAAAGATCTTTTAAAGAGGTTGCCTCTCACTGAAGCATAAAATACAAAAGCCCGCAGAAGACCTCTGTGGGCTTTTTCCTAACTATGCCAATTTATCTGCAGTATTTTCTTTTTTGGCTACAAAGAGTTTCAGTTTTACCGGGGGGTTCTACAAAATATAACATATAATGTGCCAAAGAAAAAACGGCGCAATAACTGGAAATTAACGTTCAGTTTAGGTACAAAATTGCCTTGGGGCGTCATCCATTCGGATGACGCCCCAAGGTCTGGCTTTTTTGTTAGCTTTTCAGAACAAAGGACTCACAGTCTGTGCACTGTACGACAGTGGGGTTTGTCTCATGGGTGCCAACGGTGATGCACTGAAGAGAGCAGTAGTTCTTGGACTGGCAATGGTTCGCACACTGCTGAACTGTACATTTGATACTCTCGTTCGCTTTGTTACTATTCTGATGCATATTAAAATTCCTCCTTTTAATTGGTCCGTTTTTATTTTGTCCGCTCACATGTTTTTTATTACATAAAACGAAAACGAAGTTTTTCACATTATTTTCTTGAAGCCTTGTCAAACATTTCAGCGTGTTTTTTGATATAAACGGCAGAAAATAATCCTGGAGGTGGAAATTATGAATCCGATCATTCAAAAAAACCAAGCGTCTGCAAATAGAAATACAAATTCAAATATAAACCCAAATGCAAACGCTAACACAAACAACAATGCAAACGCGCAGGTCAACCAGTATTTTAATACCCTGCCAGCCTTTATCCAGGAAAATATCAAGCAGACCGGTGTACAGTTTAATTCTGTTCAGGAACTGCAACAGGTTGCAAACCAGATGCTCAGTCAAAATAATTTCCAACAGTAGGAAACCAAAATGGCGGCGCTTCAAATTTGAAACGCCGCCATATCCATTATGATTTATACGATATCCAAAAACGTTTTATGGTCGGGCGGCGGAAATGCTCCATCAAGCCGGCTACATTCATCCGGCGATAAAACAATATCAGCGGCCGCGGCATTTTCCAACGTATGTTTTTTGCTCCCGGCTTTTGGAATTGCAAAAACGTTTGACTTACTCATCAAAAATGCCAGCAGAATCTGCGCAGGCGCAGCGTGATGCGCCTGCGCAATTTCCCGGACTGTTTTATTATTTAACAGGCCTCTGCGCAGCATGCCCGCCTGTGCGAGCGGACAGTATGCCATAAGCGGCACATTATGCTTTTCAAGCCACGGCAGCAGGTCATACTCAACGCCGCGTGAACCCAAATGGTACAGCACCTGGTTGACGGCGCAGTTTTCCCCGTCCTTAACACGGAAAAGCTCTTCCATATCGTCTACATCAAAATTGGAAACGCCCCAGCGCCGGATTTTTCCACGCTTAATCAGTTCTTCCATACATTCAACCGTTTCTGACAATGGAATTGCCCCCCGCCAGTGCAGCAGGTATAGATCGAGATATTCAGCCCCCATTCTCCGGATTGATGCATCGCAGCAGGTAAAAATGTGATCACGGCCGGCATTATACGGGTAAACCTTTGACACAAGGGTCAGCATATCTTTGGGATAGTCCGGAACTACCTTTCCAACCAGCGATTCCGCACGACCGCCGCCGTACATCTCCGCTGAATCGATCAGCGTCATGCCGTGTTCGATCCCCGCTTTCAGTGCATCGCACTCGTCCGGCATCCGCTTGGGATCATCTCCCATATACCAGGTTCCCTGCCCAAGTCTGGGGATCTTTGTTCCATCCCGCAGCGTCAAATATTTCATAATCCTTCCTCCCAAATGCTGTCATCAACTACCCTTATTATAACCACTTTTAAAAGAAAAGGAAGCCCTTTTAACCGGCTCCCTTCCATTTTATACCTGTTTTATAATTCCGCATGCTATTTTTTCACCGGAATCACCCGATGGCTGGGTTTTAAAATCATCAGCCGAACTGTGAATTACGACAGTTCTCCCTACTACCTCTTCTGCCGAAAAATGCTTGGTATAAAACGTCATCCAGGCGTAGCCGCCATCAGACACAAGCGGCGGCATATCCCCCGCATGAAGTGGATGCGGGCAATTTTTAGGATTGTAATGCATGCCGGTAGAAGAAAAAGGGCTCTCCTTTGTTCCAAAACAGCTTTTTCCCTCATGAATGTGGAACCCAAAGACCTTTCCGGAGCAATTTCCCTCCCCTTTCGGAAGCCCGAATACTTCAGTACAGACGAGTGTCCCCTCAAAAACAGAGTAAAACTGAACCTTGCCATATAAAGAACGGTTGTTCTCACCGCCCTGCAGAATCGCCTGTGCAAACGGCTTGCTGCGGCGGAGCAGATCCCCAAACAGTTTTGTTTTTGAACCAAACTGAAATACCAAATCGCTCACCTCCTCCTTCCATCATATGCGGAATGTCGAAAAAAGGTAAGCGAAAGCACGCAAAAGGCAAGCAAAATCAAGGAATAAAAACAAGCGCTGTTTAAAAACAGCGCTTGTAATCCCAATCAGACATATATTATTCTGCCTGTACTTCAACTTTTACCCCTTTTGAAGAGGCAACATCATCAAACTCCTGTAAAATTTCTGCAGAAGGCTCTTTGGTCAAAAGGCTGACCACAACCATTAACAGAATACCAATCAGAAAACCGGGGACCAACGAATACAACCCTGTATACCCCGCAAGGGTTGCGCTGCCAAGAGGTATATAATCCCACAGGATAACAGTCAGGCCGCCGCCGATCATACCACTTGCTGCGCCGGCACGGTTAGCCCGCCGCCAGAAAAGCCCCAAAAGCACAACCGGGCCAAAAGTCGCACCAAAACCTGCCCATGCATTTGAAACAAGCCCCATAACACTGCTGTTTGGGTCAAGCGCAATGATAAACGCCACAACCGAAACCAGCAAAACTGTAATTCTACTGACAAGCAACATGCTTTTTTCAGTCGCATTTTTGGAAATAACGCCCTTATAGACATCTTCAGAAATAGAAGAAGCCGTGACAAGAAGCTGGGAATCCGCAGTAGACATAATGGCGGCAAGAATTCCACAGAGAAGCAACCCGCCGACAAACGGTATGCCGAGATGATCGGTAAACACCTTTCCAATCATTTCAATAAAGACATTTTCAGAGTTGCTGATCGGTGCATCTACAAAAAAGGCACGCCCGATGATTCCCAGGAAACATGCAATGGAAAGAGAGAGAATCACCCAAACTATCGCAATCTTTCTGGATTTCCGTACTTCGCTCTCATCGCGGATCGCCATAAAGCGAACCAGAATATGCGGCATGCCGAAGTAACCTAACGCCCATGCAAGCTGAGAAATAATACCGACAAAACTCATCGGCTCCCCGTTATCATACATTGGGTTGAGGAAATTCGTCCCAAGCCCATTCAACACTTCCACCGTTTTGTCCGGGCCGCCAATCAGGCTGACTGCAAAAAGCGGTACAACCATCAGGGAAACAAGCATCATCAGCCCCTGCACGAAGTCGGTCCAGCAAACTGCGAGAAAGCCGCCGAGGAAGGTATAGACCAGGATAACAAAGGCACCGATTGCAAGTGCCCAAATGTATTCGATTCCAAAAACGACTGAAAAAAGCTTCGCACCGGCAGAAAAACCGGAAGCTGTATAAACAAGGAAAAAAATCATAATAAACAAAGAGGACGCTACCCGCAGCACCTTAGAACGGTCATGGAACCGGTTCTCAAAAAACTCCGGCATGGTCAGCGAATTGCCAGCCCGGATGGTATACCGCCGAAGCCTGGAAGCTACGAATACCCAGTTGAGAATGGTGCCAATCGCAAGGCCTACGGCTATCCAAATCTGGCCGGTCCCCAGCGCGTAAATCGCCCCCGGCAGACCCATAAGGAGCCATCCGCTCATATCGGACGCCTGCGCGCTCAGCGCCGCCACCCATCCGTTCAGGCTACGGCCGCCTAAAAAGTAGTCTGCGGAACTTTTCGTCCTGCGGTAGTAGAAAAGCCCAATTGCCATCATAAACAATAAATAAACGCCAAAGGCCACCAATATCCAAATAATACTATCTTCCATTTTCACTTACCACTCTCTTTCTTTTTTCTATTTACCCTGCCAAATAAATAACAACATACTGCTATCATTCAGACCATCATCAAGCAGGAATACTGCTTTTCGCAACTGAAGAGGAGGTAGGTAGCACAATTCCCCCGGCAGCTGCAAGACAACATCCGAACTGAACACAGTAAAACCGGTAAATGCCGGCTTCGCCTGGCGTCATTATACCATAACAATCCATGTTTTGCCAATATTTTCAGTTAAATTCTCTCCAAAAGAACTTTTTAAAAAAGCGCCTTCTTAAAAAGGCGCTTCAAATTATTTAGGCAAATTAGGCATGTACAAGGTCTTTGGAGCGCTCTTCCAGTTCGGCAAGGAGACTGACAATCTTCTTATTCGGGTCAATGATTTCCCCGACAGATGCATCGTGATGGATTGCGTCAATGACATAGGCGGTATATTTTGTTAGATCGACGTCTACCACCCAGGGACGCTGCAGCAATTCAGGCGTCCTGTAAATAAGGTTTGTGACAAAAATTTTATCAAAAAGGCCCTCTTCATAAGCCTTGTCAAACGCAGCGAGGCCGTTGCAGAACAGCCCAAACGTGATAAAGCCAAAGATACGGTCCGCGCCCTTGAGTTTTAACTGCTGGAACGTATCAATCAGTGAGCTGCCGGAAGAGATCATGTCGTCAACAACAATGACGTCCTTCCCTTCCAAACTGCTGCCAATGTATTCATGAGACTCAATCGGATTGGTCCCGTCCACTACTTTAGAAAGATTGCGGCGCTTATAAAACATCCCCATTTCAAGGTTCAGCACCGACGAATAATTAAGGCACCGGCTGACACCGCCAGCATCTGGAGAAATGATAATCATTTTGTCGGCTTGGAACGCAATCGGCACCACGTTTTTAACAAGGGCTTTGATCATCTGGTAGGTCGGGCGCATATTGTCAAATCCGCTCAATGGAATGGCATTTTGCACCCGCCCGTCGTGCGCATCAAAGGTGACAATATTAGAAACCCCCATATGTACAAGCTCCTGGAGGGAAGTTGCACAGTCAAGCGACTCACGGAAGGTGCGTTTATGCTGGCGCCCTTCATATAGCATCGGCATAATAACGGTAATCCGCTTTGCCTTGCCGCCAATAGCGGAAATAATCCGCTTTAAATCCTGGAAATGGTCGTCCGGGCTCATTGGAACTTCCCGGCCGTACATTTTATAAGTCACACTATAATTGAATGGGTCACTAATGATAAAAATATCGCGGCCGCGGATTGATTCCAGCAGGAGCCCTTTCCCTTCTCCGGTCGCAAAACGCGGGCACTCAGCTTTGAGGATAAAATTCTGGTCCGTATCATGCCATCTTCTAATATAGTATTCAATTTTGTCACAGAACTCTTCACAGCCGCGCATACAAATCAGCGCAAGGTTTTCCGCCTTACCTCGTTCCATTAACCATAACCACCCTTTCTCAGTCCCAATACAAACTAACGCTTCCACATCTTTACAGGGAATCCACAGCCATTCCCTGCCATCCGTCTAATATTTTAACACATCACACGTGATTTCACAAGAAGAAAGCCGTTTTTTGGCAGAACCCGCAAGGCATAAACATGCCCGACAACTCAAATATTCTATTGTTCTTCAAACGCTATTTTTCGGCTTCCCTGCATAGCAATTTTGCCTGAAAGTTTCGTACCTTCTTTTACCGAAATACCGGCACATTCAATATCATCTAAAAAGGTTTTTGTTGGAGTTCTGTTTCCTCCTCTGAACTTTTCAAGAGTAAATCCGGGTCAGTACCCAAACTATATGCAAGATTTTCTAAAATATCAACTGTGACATTCGCATTTCCATGCTCGATATTTCGCAGGTAAGAAATGCTGATTTGAGCCAAAGCAGCTACTGTTTGCTGTGTTAACTGGTACTCGGAACGGCATTTTTTAACGTTTTTTCCTACAATTCGGCGTAACTTCATAATTACCCCTGCTCTTATTGTAGTGGGAAACGGAAAGAAAAGCAATAATTATATAAAAGCGCTAGTATAGTACCGCTTCTATACAGCGTGGGTAGCGCCAATCCATCCGGCGGATACGGACTATATTTTCTTGTTTCTGTTAAGAGAAAATCTGCTATTCCGTTGAAACCCACAGGGAACATCAAGAGAACCACAAAAAACGAGGGCCGCCCCTTTGCTTCCCTGTAAACGGCAAAACAGCCATCCGGAATATTCCGGACGGCTGTTTTGTAACTCAGACAGTCTCAAACAACGCCTTTTTGCAGCATAATATTGGCATAAAGCGCCTTTTCGCCGGTTGCAATAATCGCATATGCCTTTTTGGCTTCCTCATAAAATGCAAACCGTTCGATTGTGCCGATGGCGTCTTTTCCCCTGGGGTCATTATTTTCCACAATTGCACGGTAGTCGCTCCAGATCGGTGTTTCCACATTGTCCCCCGGCATGACCTCCATAAGGCTGACCGGACGGTCCACATACGTATCCAGCGGAAAAAGTGAGAGGACAGCGTCCAGAATCTCACAAGTTCCATGCCCATCCAAACGGATTACCTTAGCATTTTTCCCCATCGACTCAGCAGGAAAATTTCCATCCGCGATGACGATTCGGTCACTGTGGCCCATCTCGCAGAGAACTTTCAGCAGTTCAGGCGATAGTACCGCCGGAATTCCTTTTAACATTGTTATCCCTCCGTTATTCTGCCGTCAACGTCCCAAAGGGCGCGCCAATCGTCAGCACCTTTCCAAAGGAAAACCTGCCCTTTGATCAGCCGGCAGTTTTTATCGGCTCTGCGAATCATATCCATTTCTTCATCGGTCAGCGGATCTTCTATCACACAGCGCAGGTTGCTCAGATACTGCGGTTCTTTGACCGAAAACGGAATGGGAACCTGGCCGCGCTGCACCGCCCATTTCAGGCAGATAACCGCCGGATGCACCCCGTGCGCTTCGGCAATTTTCACAATTTCCGGCATCTCGGTATCGGCGATATCTTCCGGCGTTTTATCCCGCTCCGGGCGGGAGGGCGAACCAATCGGGCAGTAACCGACCGGAACCATGCCGTGTGCTTTCGCGTAGTCAAACAACTCCGGCTGCTGAAATCCCGGGTGGCACTCCATTTCGAGCGCAGCCGGTTTAATCCGGCAGAGAGGCAGAACCGCTTCCAGCTTCGGAATGGTCATATTAGACATCCCGATATACCTCACCAGCCCTTGATCCACCAGCGCTTCGCACTGCCGCCAGGTATCCATAAATTCATCCAGGGAAAACGGCTTGGAATCCGGATTCCGCGCGTCTCCCGAACAGCCGGGGGCGTGATAGTTTGGGAACGGCCAGTGAACCAGGTAGAGGTCCAGCTGATCCAATTTTAAGTCTTCCAGGCTTTTTTTACAGGACTTTTCCACCTCGCGGTGCATATCGTTCCAAACCTTAGAAATGATAAAAAGCTCCTCCCGTTTTACAACACCGTCGGAAAACAGGCGGGAAAGCACTTCGCCGATCTGCGCCTCATTCTGGTAGACTGAAGCGCAGTCAATCAAACGGTAACCGGCTTTTACCGCCCCGTAAACCGCGTTTGACACCTGTTCGGCGGGATAATTGTCCGAAGCAAAGGTACCAAGCCCAATAGCCGGCATCTTTTCACCGGAATACAGCGTTCGCATCGGCACAAGAGCCGGATCAATCCAGTTTTGATTCATTCGCTTCTCCTCCGTCAGTCAAAGACTACAGCAACCTTGCCGCACTGACCGCCGGCCATCAGGGCGTAGGCCTCCCCCGCTTTTTCGAGCGGGAATTCGTCGGTAATGAGCTGGTCCGGGTGGATTCCCCAGCGCACAAGGCGCTCCACCAGCTCTTCCATCCGCCACAGGGAAGTGACCCAGGAACCGTAGATGGTCTTCTGCCCGTGGATGATATCCGGGCTCGGGTTAAAGGTGCAGGTGTTCCCTTCGCCTACAAAGGCAATTTTCCCCCATTCCCTCGTGCCGCGGATGGCAAGCTGCCGCCCCGCGTCGCTTGCGCTGCAGTCAAAGGCGCGCTCCGCACCCATACCGCCGGTCGCCGCCAGGATTTCATCCAGCGCGTTTTCACCCGGTTTGATAACCACGTCGACCAGTCCAAGGTCTTTTGCAAGCTTGATCCGGTAATCGTTCATCTCAACACCGATCAGCTTATTTGCCCCCATCGCCTTTGCGAGCATCAACGTTGCAAGGCCCACCGGCCCAAGACCTGTCACCAGCACCGCGTCGTTCCCGCTCACGCCGACTTTCTCAATCGCCTCATAAACCGTTCCGAAACCGCAGGCGACCTGGGCGCCGTCTTTATAGCTGAGCTCCTCCGGGAGAAGGATCAAATCCTTTTCATCAGCCAATATGTAGGGAGCCATGCCGCCGTTTCTCTGCCAGCCGTAGGCCTGGCGGTGCTCACTTTTGCAGGAGATGTAATATCCGCGGCGGCAGTCGTAGCAGACGCCGCAGCCGGAGATGTGGTAAACAATGACCCGGTCGCCCTTTTTAAAGCGTTTCAGGCCCTCGCCTTCTTCAACAATGACGCCGCAGGGCTCATGGCCCGCGATCATACCGGGGATATAGCCTTCCGGCCCTTTTCCCACATGCTCACGGTAGATGCAGCGAATATCGCTGCCACAGATTGTGGTCGCCTTGGTTTGGACCAGCACCTGCCCATGCCCCGGTTTGGGGATATCAAATTCCCTCAACTCCACTGTGCTGTTGCCCGGCAGGATTGCGCCGGTCATCTTTCTGATTTCAAGTCCCATCTTTCCTCGCTCCTTCATCCGTTCCATAAACTGGTTGGTACAGTTCTTCTACCCTTTCATTATAGAAGAAACAGAAAATACGGCAAGAGCAGAACTTGACATTTCTCCATAATTTATGTCGTATTGGCGCAAATGTTCCCTTGTGTTTTTGCCAGGCCGGAATTATAATGGAACCAAAGAGTTGAAAACTATAAAAACAGCCGCACAGCGGGTATTTTTTCGCGCATTGGGCAGAGAGCGCGTGAGCGCGGATCTGCCTGCGCATGTGTGCAATTTTTGGTGCGTCTATTTTACAATTTTACGGCCGGCCTGCGGCCATGGCCAATTTTATATTGCGAAAGCAATGTAAAAAAACAGGGAGAAAGGAACAGTGCAGGGCATAAGCAGTTTTGAATTACGGCTGTTGATGCGGTGCGGATACGATTATGAGAACTTTATATTCCAACCTGAATCTTACCTTTTCCGTTGAGGAGTGCGCCTTCAGGGCAGTTCATGTTATTTTGGAACAGCTCACAAAAAGGATTCCCTCCCACAGCCATGGAAAAGGCTGTTATGAAATCCACTATATCCCGTCAGGAAGCGGCAGGGCGCTGATCCGAGGTACTTCTTACGAAATTGTCCCAAATACCCTTTACGTCACCGGCCCGCAGGTGGAGCATTCACAAATTTCCAACGCTGAAGACCCCATGCTGGAATACTGTGTTTACCTTGTCCTGCCCCGAAGCCCAGGAAAACTGAAAAATACGCAGGACAGCGCCGCTGGCTTGTTTGAAAAAACCTCCTTTTGGTTCGGACAGGATTCCTGTGGAGCAGAAGCTATTTTCCGGCGTATTTTTTTTGAGCTGCGGTACCGGCAGACCGGATACATCACCCAGGTACAATCCCTTCTTTCTCAGCTTGTCATAGCGCTGGTGCGAAACTACGAACAGCCGGATACTCCGGCGCCAAGTTTTGCCGCATCCAACCTGAACGACAGCAAATCCATTATTCTGGAGGAATACTTCCTCTATGAATACGCAAATTTATCGCTGGAGCAGCTCGCCGCCCGCCTTGCCCTGAGTACACGCCAGACAGAGCGGTTGATCCGGGAGCTTTACAATAAAACTTTCCGGCAGAAAAAAACAGAAGCACGGATGTCCGCCGCCGTTCTTCTCCTTTCGGACCCTGTGCGAAGTATTTCTTCGGTGGCGGAGGAGCTCGGCTATTCGTCGGTTGAGCATTTTTCCACCGCATTCCGCCGGTACTACGGGGAAAGCGCAAGCGCATACCGCGCCAGAGAAAACTGAATGGTCAATAAAACTCACCCTCTATGTTTAAATGAGTTTTATTTCTATCTTGATCATCACACTTTTTCCCGCCAGCCCACATCTTAATATTATGTAAATTCAAAAATTATAAAACATTTTTTGATATTCAGTATTGACTTCCGACATGCGACCACTTATAATTAAAAGAAAGAGAGCACTGGTCTTATGTCGGACGTACGAACTGTTTTCACTACCTCAGAAGCTGCAAATATCCTTGAAATTTCCCCAAGCTATCTGTTGAGATTGGCGCAAACCATGGATTTTTCCCCTGCCGAATTTAGAAGTGCCGGAAAAAGGAACTATCTTTTCAGCAAATCGGCAGTCGAAAAACTGAAAAACCGAAAAGAAAGAGACAAAAAGGATTAGGAGAATAACGAATGCGTATGGAAAACCAATTATGTAACTTTTTCCCAGAAAATCGGGAAATATACGGTTTGTGCAAGGAAGAACGCCAGCGCATTCAAAGCAACCTTGGAATGCTCCGTAAAACCCTGAACCGGCACCAGAGAAAGCTGCTGCTGCGGATACTTGATGATAAGGACCTGATTACCGAGCAAATTGCCGAAGATTCATACGCGGACGGGTTCCACACGGCGGTAAAAATAATGATTGAAAGCCTGTATGTAAAATAGGACAAAAAAGCACCGCTGATTAAGCGGTGCTTTTTTTAAGAATAAAGCGACCTATCCGTTTGTCAGCCCTCCAGCGATCCGTCCCACTGTGACAGCCACTTGCGCTTGTTTTTTGAAACCGCGTCCACAACAGCCCTTCCGGACTGAAAACGGTCAAATGTTCCGGCGGAAATTTCATCCAAAACCATATTGAGTATTTCCTCATAATACTTCTCCGGATTGATATTGCCGTTTGTCTGGGAGAAATGCTGCTGTGTCTCCTGCTGTGAAATCCCGGCATATATCCCTTTGACTTCCCGCATTAATGTTTCCCGGTCCATGCTATTCTCCTTCTTGGAATTGAATTTATTTTTCTCAGATAGCGTTTGCAGTTCTGCGGAATTTATACTGTTTCCAGTAATCATAAGGCAGGAAATCGAGTGGATATTTTTGATGTCCCTGTAAAAAGCAGGCTAATACAAAAGATTAGTAAACTCCGATTAACATACGTATGATATTCTCTTCGCCGCTAAGTTCGGAGAGATGAAAAAGCTTCATTGCAGAATTGGCGCAGCAATCACAGCAAAAAGTTTATTGATCCCAATAGACGTGATTATGTTCAGGCCGGTTGCAAGCCGAGAATGAAAAGACCGTCCTGGCACGGACTTCGCCACCTGTATTTTCAGAAGAACCTCCGCCGCTTGATTGCAGAAAGCGGTATGACCGTTGAAAACGAAATGAGCGAGTGTATGGGACATCACCGAAATGATGTCAAGATGTTCTATTCTGAGTTGTTTGTAGATTCGTAATATGAACAAAAATCATAAAGAAAGGGGACGGCACTGACACACATTACTGACTTATAAAGCCATGTGCAGCAAAAGCGAAGGATTTAAAGTCAGTAACGAAATGGTACGCACGCTTATGCGTGATATGGGGTTGGTCAGCATTCGCCAGTCGGCCAAAAAGCTGTACGAGGACGAAGGGCGCAAATATAAAAATAACCTTAATCAAGAGTTTGACACGAGCAAGCCGAACGAAGTGTGGGTTAGTGATGTTACTTATTTCAAGTACGGTGAAAACGCTTATTACATTTGCGTGATTATTGACTTATTCTCTCGTATGGTCGTGGGGTATAAAATCGGAATGACCAACAGCACGCAGCTTGTAAAATCGACTTTTCAAATTGCCTA
>CACXEO010000010.1 GCA_902766785.1 Oscillospiraceae bacterium
GAACTGAGTTGATGAAAGTTCTTGACAACTTGTGTTCAGGTTTTGATTGCCCAATAGAGCATCACGAACTTCATCATGCTCTTGTTTGTTTTTCGAGCAAGTACGGAACATTGAGTTCTCTTCAAGCTTATATTTTAGATTGCGATTTGGATATTGTAGAACAACAAAACTGGCTTGATATGACTAAGCCTGTGATGAGTAACGAAATTGAGACTGCTAAGCAGGAGCATAACAAATCAACAATCACTCTGAAATCGAAAGCTACTGATCGTTTGAAAGAAAAAGGATTGGTTGCCTTAAAGGAAAAGAAAAAAGAAAAACAAGCATAATCCCCCATTTTGAAAGCGAGCGTAATAATTATGAAATTATTTAATGGTAATCGGCTGAAATCAGCACGTCAATATAGAGGGCTTACAGTTGAGGAATTGGCACAAAAAATCAATGTAAGCAAGCAGACCATATCACAATATGAAACTGGAAAGATTGAAAATGTTCCTTTTGATAAAATACTTTCTATTTCAAATGTTCTGAATTTCCCATATAAATACTTTGCGCAGGAAAATCGTTTGAAGCTTCAAACAGGAGCAACCTATTTCCGTTCTCTTATGAAAACAAGTAAGAAGTACCGACTGGCACAAGAAATTAAGATGGAGCACATTGCTGCTATCTATTCCTTTTTGAATGAATATGTTACATTTCCTGAACTTAATTTGCCGGATCTGAGCGAAGAAACTCTTTCACCAACCGAAGTTGCAAAAGTATTGCGAGAATATTGGAAACTTGGAGATAGGCCAATAGAAAATCTTATGAGTACTGTGGAGCAAAACGGAATTGTTGTTACTACTTTCGCTACTGATACTGATGATATTGACGCATTTAGTCAATATGTCGATGTGAATGGAACAGATGTCTATCTGATCGCTCTTTCCAGTAACAAAGAGTCTGCTTCTCGAATTAATTTTGACATTGCGCATGAGTTGGGACATATTCTTTTGCATGAATGGAGTGAAGATGAAGAAGTTCTTACACGTGAGGAATTTAAGGCAAAAGAAAAGGAAGCAAATGAATTTGCTGCTGCTTTCTTAATGCCCGAAACATCGTTTGCAGCTGATGTAAAGTTGGAGCCACAAAACTTAGACTATTACAAACAGATTAAGCGCAAATGGAAAGTGTCTATTGCCGCAATGCTTTACAGAAGTTGCGATCTTGGCATTATCACTCAAGGTCAATACCAGTATATGATGCGTATAATGCAAAACAAGGGATGGCGGAAATCAGAGCCACTTGATAATACAATGAAAGCGGCAAAACCGGCATTGTTTTCAGATGCCGTTGATCTTCTTCTTGACAATAAAGTTTTTACACAAAAAGAATTCGTTGACGAATTAAGCGAAATGGGACTTGCTATGAATCCGAGCGAATTGGAAGTTTTACTCAATCTGTCAAAGGGAACGCTATCTGTTCAAAATACAGAGCCTGTGAAAATGGTGATGCTTAAGCCAAAGGAGTGATAAATAATGCTGATTGATGAAATTGTGGATTTTTGTGATACAAAGTACCGAAAAAGCAAATGTAATAGATGTGATAATTGTAGTTATGGAGATAATTGTCCAGGGAACTGCGAAAGGTGTTTACATTATATTCATACGCCTACTTCGGCACCTGCACCAAGAAAATATGACTGTAGCAACATGGCTTGTTATTACACTTGCAAATATTCATATAAATATATGTCCGAACTTATTATTGCGTTTTCGAATTTAAAAGATTTGAAATATAAGTCACATATAAAAGTAATGTCTGTTGGCTGCGGTCCATGTACTGATTTATTCGCACTGGATTTTTTAAGACAGGATGGTGTATTCAAATTTGATTCTGTCGAGTTTCGTGGTATTGATCCAGCTAAAGATGTATGGTTTGATATTCACGAGCAAATAAAGAGATATAGCCCTTCAATCATTATACCCAAATTTTATTACAAAGATGTAACGAAACTCATCGATGTAATCACAGAAGCCCAATGGATTCCCGATTTGATTGTCTTTCAATATGTGTTTTCGGATATGGAAAAACACTGCGATTCTGTTCGCCTACATGAATTCATTTCCAAGTTGGCAACATTTGTAAATGACGCTATGAGGGCAAATACATATATAGTCTTGAATGATATTAATCTTTCAACCCAAATGGGAGGTGGGCGTGAGCTCTTTGATGAACTGGCTGACCAAATAAATAATGCAAACAAAAGACGCTTACATTTTAAGAATAATAACAAGCCCAATCACTACAATTACGGAGAAGAATATAAGGACAATTCATTGATAGTCGCAAATCCGCAATTTGTAAATGAATATAATCCGTATGATTCATGCGCAAGTGCTCAGATGATAATAAAGAAGGTGAAATAGATGATTATAAGTGCTAGCCGACGAACAGATATACCAACATATTATTCGGAGTGGTTTTTTAACAGACTTAAAGATGGGTTTGTTTATGTAAGAAACCCTATGAATATCCATCAGATAAGTAAAATACCACTTTCTCCCGATGTAGTTGACGGGATAGTTTTTTGGACAAAGAATCCCACACCAATGTTAAATAGATTGGATGAACTCAACCAATATATTTACTATTTTCAATTTACTCTGAATTCATATAGTGTGGATGTTGAGCCCAATATTCCGTCAAAAAACAATATAGTAATTCCGACTTTTCAAAAACTATCCCAAAAAATCGGGAAGGACAAAGTAGTGTGGAGATACGATCCGATTTTTTTCAATCAAAAATATACATTGGATTACCATGTAAAATATTTCAGAATGCTCGCTGATAAGCTTGCCGGATATACAGAAAAATGCACGATCAGTTTTATTGACTTATATAGAAATACGCAAAGAAATATTTCGCCTCTTAACATCCAAGTTCCGACAGAAATCCAAATCGAACAACTTGTAACACAGTTCTCTGAAATTGCTGCACAATATGGGATTTACATCGATACCTGTGCAGAAAAAATTGACCTTGATAAATTCGGAATCAAGCATGCCCATTGTATTGATAAAGATCGTCTAGAACGAATCGGGCAATATACACTTGATATTGATAAGGACAAAAATCAACGCACTGAGTGTGGATGTTTTGCAAGCATCGATATAGGAACATATAACACCTGCAAAAATGGATGCTTGTATTGTTATGCCAATTTCAGTCAAAAGGCAGTATGCAATAACTTTGGACTCCACGATCCAACATCTCCGCTACTATTTGGTACAATTGGAGACGATGATGTTATAAAGGAGAGAGAAGTACATTCATGCCGAAATTGTCAAATGAATTTGTTTTAATATTAATGGAACTGCGAGATTTAATTGTTTAGCAAAAAATATAGTCCACATAGACTTATATCTAATAATCAATCAAGTTAAACAAATCACACGGAAATTTATATGGTGAGTGAAAATGCTCTGCTGAGTAATAAAGACACATATGTGTCAAATACAGTTTCTGGTCGCACGATTGACAATTCACGTATTTTGAAGCCAAAGAAGCCAAATAATATAATACATACGGTCAATGGTACTTGTTGTGGATAACCATAATAAAATTATAAGTAAAATGAAGCGCCCACAGGTTCGTTTTGAATCTGTGGGCTGCGTCTTAAGAATATATTAACTCTGCATTCACAATCTCCATAGCGGCATTTCGAATATTGTTCATTTTCCCGACCCACGCCATTTGATCAGTGGCTTTAAGATTCTCATCGATACCTTGCTTATCAGCCATATCTTTAACCAGCCGTGAAAACATTTCTTCCGCTTGTTCGTCAATGTCGGCAAGATAGGCATTTAATTTGCCTGAAGTTAAATAGTTATAATAGATGACTTTGTGGTACTGTTTTAAGTACCGTGCGTGTTGTTGTCCCCAAATGCCGATAGATTTCTGTGCTTCTTCGGTAAGTGTCAAGTTTGGAAGCAGATAATCTCCAACCTGAGTATATGTACCACCCACCTGTTCAAATAATGATTTTTCCATAGTGTTTTCCTCCTGTGTTTTATTGTGTTTTCATTTTATAGAAAATCAGGAAACAACACCAATGTGCCGATTTTGGAGTATAGCAAAACACCGCCTTAGAACTTAATCTAAAGCGGTGTTTTCTGTTTGTATCAGAGTGAACATTTAACGGCGAAGCCGCCTGCAAAAAAGTAGGTGTTCGTCCAATACCTGTTTGGTGGAGGCGGGGGGAGTCGAACCCCCGTCCGAAAATCCGTCGTCAAGGCTTTCTACGAGTGTAGTTTATCTATATAAATTTCCCGCGCCCGCAAGCCGATAAACAGGCTGCTGATGCGGTAGCCTTCTGTACATCAACCGGGTTACAGGCTCGCCCGGAAGACGTTCACCACTCATGTGCGCCCAAGATAAGCCGTGGTACTCAAATCAAGGACGAGCCGCAATTATGCAGCGTAAGCTAAAGTTCTAGTATTAGATTTAGCGTTTATATTTAGGTGCGGCTATTAAAGAGCTTCCGCCCGCTCTACTCGCTTACCAAGATTCAGAATCCCCGTCGAAACCTTTACGCCCCCATATTCAGCGGCCGTATGCCGCTGTATTTTATTTTGTCCATTTTTTATTACATAGAAGAAAAGCGGAAGCTTTTTACAACATTAACAAAAAATACACACTGAATATTTGCGCCGCTTTCGGCGCGTCTGAATACTATTTTTCACAAAGCATTACCGGTTGCGCTCTTTCAGCGCCCGGTCCATCTCGCGCTTCGCATCTCGTCTTGCCATATCCTCCCGCTTGTCATGAAGCTTTTTGCCTTTGCACAGCCCCATTTCCAGCTTAACGCGGGACCCCTTGAAATAAAGGGAGAGCGGAATCAGGGTGTAGCTTTCCTGCTTCACCATCCCGAACAGCCGCATAATTTCTTTTTTATGCATGAGCAGCTTTCGCACCCTTAAAGGGTCACGGTTAAAGATATTCCCTTTCTCATAGGGGCTGATATGCATCCCCATGACAAAAAGCTCACCGTTGTCAATACTGCACCAGCTGTCCTTCAGGTTAACCGTGCCGGCGCGAAGCGATTTTACCTCGGTCCCAAACAGTTCAATGCCGGTTTCATAGGTTTCTATAACAAAATAATCGTGCCGCGCCTTGCGGTTGACTGTAATCACTTTGCCGCCCATCAAACCACCATCCTTTCCTGTTCAGCGTCACACATTTTCCGGAGGGGTAACTGCACCATCATCGAAAGCGAAAAACGCGGCAAAACCACAAATCCACTATAAATGCGGGCGCATTCTACCCAAGCTATATTTCATTTCTGTTTTCCAACGCTTTAAAAAGGGTGACTTCATCGGCAAACTCCAGCTCGCCGCCCACCGGAATCCCGTAGGCAAGGCGCGTTACCTTGACTCCCAACGGTTTGATAATTTTAGAAAGGTACATCGCCGTTGCTTCGCCTTCCACCGTCGGGTTGGTCGCCATAATGACTTCCGTCACCATCCCGTCGCCCAGCCTTGCAAGCAGCTCCTTGATAGAAAGCTGGTCGGGGCCAATGCCGTCCATCGGGGAAATCAGCCCATTGAGAACGTGATACGTCCCCTTATATTCCCGCGTACGCTCAAACGCTACAACATCCTTTGGGCCTTCCACCACACAAATAACCGAGTGGTCGCGCTCATCAGCGGAACAGATGGAGCAAACCGGCTGGTCGGTAAAATTTTGACAGACAGAACACCGCTTAATTTTTTCATGTGCTTCCAGTACCGCTGCTGCAAAATCCTCCGCCTGCTGCTTAGAGAGAGTCAGCATATAAAAGGCCAGCCTTTGAGCAGTCTTAATACCGATACCCGGAAGCGAGGCGAACTGCTCTATCAGTTTGGTCAGCGGAAGGGGATTGTATTCAGCCATCCCTAGAACAGCCCCGGAATAGATGCACCGCCATTACCGGTGATCTTTTCCATTTCTGTGTTTGAGACGTCCTCAATCTGGCGCATAACCTCATTGACAGCGCTGATAATAAGGTCCTGCAGCATTTCAATATCCTCCGGGTCTACAACATCCGGCTGAATTGTTAAGGATTTGATCTCTTTCTTGCCAGTCGCGACAACCTCAACAGCGCCCCCGCCGACAGCCGCTGAAAATTCGCGCTGTTCAATCTCCTCTTGCAGGGCAGCCATGTCTGCCTGCATTTTCTGAGCCTGTTTCATCAGGGCGTTCATATTGGTTGGGCCTCCGCCCATTCCCTTTGGCAAACGTGATTTCATTTTTACGTACCTCCGTGTTTTTCTATTTCAGATGAACCTGTACACCGGACTGTTCCGCCGTTTCCAAAAACCTGGAAAGTTCATCCTGCTTTTTTTCTTCCTGTTCCCCGGCCTGGGCAACAGACCGCACCCGGATGCGGTATTTTTTCCCGAGCTGGGCGGCAACCGCCTCACTCAACCGGCCGGCCGCACCGTCCCGTTTGAGCATAGCGGCCACCATATTGCTGTTTGAGGTAATGCACAGTGCGTTTCCCACAATACAGGCCGACGCGCTGCTGAGAAGGCCGCAAAGCGGCGGATCGGTTTTAGAAAGCCGTTCCATAATTTCAGGCCAGCAATCCACCGGGATAACAGCATCCTCCTGTTCGGGTATAATCTGTGGTTTGGCAGCTACAGGCGCCTCAGCCCGTGTTTCTGCCGGTTCAAGAACCGCCTTTTCTATTTGGTGCCCGGTCTCCGGCTCTTTTGCTCTCACCTGGGCGCTTTCCTTTACCGGATTAGGCGCCGTCTGTTCTGTACCCCCGCCGGACGCCGGACGGACGCCGGAACGAAGCTGCGTTTCCAAACGGTCGAGCCGCGCCAGAATGGCGTCGTTCCCGCTGCTGAGCTGGGGTGAACAGAGCCGGATCATAGACATTTCAAATTCGGTTCGTTTTCCCGCTGTCCCGGAAATCCGGTCGAGGCATCCCTGCAATTCAGACAGGTCCATCAGGATTTCCGAAAGCGGAATTTGTTCCGCCTGCGCTTTGAGCTGTTCCAGTTCGGACGGGGTGCAAAGCACAAGCCCTTCAGGCTTGCGCACCGTTTTAACCACCATCAGGTTGCGGTAATAGGTGACGAGCTCTTCGCAGAGCCGCATCAGGTCGCGGGATTGCTGGTAAAGGGTATCCACCATTTCAAGTGCGGAGGCTGCGTCTTTCGCCGCGATGGCATCGGCAAATTTAGAGAGATAGCTGCGGTCGGCAAGCCCGGCCGCAAGACTTACCGTGTCAATATCAATATGATTCTGATAGGCAACGCACTGGTCAAGTAGCGAAAGCGCATCCCGCATCCCGCCGTCGGCAAGCTTTGCAATCAGCTCCGCCGCCTCTTCAGTGATGGTAAATTCTTCATGATCCGCAATATAGAGAATCCGTTTAGCAATGTCCTCAGCTTTTACACGGTGGAAATCGAACCGCTGGCACCGGGAAAGGATGGTAGCTGGAACTTTATGAACCTCAGTTGTCGCCAGGATAAAGATCACATGGGCAGGAGGTTCCTCCATAATTTTCAGAAGGGCATTAAACGCGCTCCCGCTGAGCATATGGACCTCGTCAATGATATAAACGCGGTATTTGCAGACCGCCGGCGTAAAATTCGCCTCTTCCCGCAGCTTGCGGATATCTTCAACGCCGTTGTTGCTGGCGGCGTCGATCTCAGCCACATCGAGCAAAGAACCCTGTTCAATCCCTGTGCAGGAAGTGCACTCCAGACAGGGTGAGCCATCCTCCTTGGGATGTTCACAGTTAGCCGCCATAGCAAATATTTTGGCGCAGGTAGTTTTTCCCGTCCCGCGGGAGCCGGTAAACAGGTAGGCATGCCCTACCCGGCCGGTTTTGAGTTCGTTTTGAAGGGTACGGGTGACATGGGGCTGCGAAACAACGTCCTCAAATACTTTAGGACGCCATTTTCGATACAACGCTTTATACATGCACAGCCACCCCCCGAAAAAGAAAAGGCAGAAGCCAACAGCCAGGAGTTTCTCCTGCCGTAACAAACAATACAGCCCGACATGCGGAACAGCAGGAAAACCTGCGGCGCACAGGTAAATCCGCTTAATGCTGCTCGGTTCCCCGCCTGACATGGTTCACGGCAACCCGCCGCACAGGACCCACTGTGTCCGCATGTCGCACTGTACACTTTGCGCTCTGCCTTTTACCGGAATTAACCCGATATCCAGTAATTTATTATACACCATTTTTGCAAAAAACACAACACCTTTTCGCGAAAAAAGGCGTTGTGTCAAAGCAGCCGCTCCCGCAGGGCGGAAAGAATTTTTTTCTCCCGGCGTGAAACCTGCACCTGGGTCATTCCGAGATACTCCGCAGTTTCCGACTGGGTTTTCCCTTTAAAGTAACGCAGGAGGATCAAAGACCGGTCTTTGGGTTCCAGTTGGCCGATGACCTCTTTAAGGGAGATTGTATCGGCGAGCTGCTCCTCCAGCGTTTCCACACGGACGTCAAGCTGACCGCCGCCTTCCTTCTCGCTTTCAGTGAGGGAGACCGTTGGCGTACCGGCGCTGATTGCTTCCGCCACGTCGTCCGGCTCCACCATCAACTCCTCCGCAATTTCGGAAACAGTCGGCTCACGCCCCGTTTTCTGGAGAAACCGCTCCCTCTCCCTTGCCACTTTAACCGAAAGCTCCTTGAGGCTTCGGCTCACCTTGACCGAACCTCCGTCCCGGAACAGCCGCCGGATTTCCCCCAGAATAACCGGAACGGCGTAGGTGGAAAAACGGACGCCGCGCTGGTCGTCAAAAGCGTCGAACGCTTTAACCAGACCCATACACCCGGCAGAGTAGAGGTCGTCGTACTCAATGCCCTTGCCGCGGAACCGATTGGCGCAGGAATGGACCAGGCCGAGATTTTGTTCTACAAAGCGGTCCCGTTCCGCCGGCGCTTTAACCATGGCGCACGCGGGAAGTCAGCTTTTTCTTCATAACCACGCTTGTCCCCTTTCCGGGGGTTGAAAAAACCCGAAGA
Source organism: Oscillospiraceae bacterium (assembly GCA_902766785.1). Lineage (GTDB taxonomy): Bacteria > Bacillota > Clostridia > Oscillospirales > Ruminococcaceae > Metaruminococcus_A. Next base: position 9,011 of record CACXEO010000010.1, read on the forward strand.
GTATCCATAAAGCTCTCCATGACCGCGAAACCAAGCCCGGCGCGCTCTTCTTCCGGCGCCGTTGTAAACAAAGGTTCCATCGCCTTTTTCACATCTTCAATTCCGCAGCCTCTGTCCTTGACCTTTATGTAAGCTGTATTGTTTTCCAGCACCCGCGCCACAATCTGGATCGGCCCGATTGTGTCCCGGTAGGCGTGGACAATGCAGTTTGTAACCGCCTCTGAAACGGCAGTTTTAATATCGGTCAGTTCATCCAGCGTGGGGTCGAGCTGGGTAAAAAACGAAGTTACCGCCGTACGCGCAAACGCTTCGTTCACCGAATTGCTCAAAAAGCTCAGCTTCATTTCATTTTGAACGTTCATCCTTTTTGTCTCCTCTGCTACTCAATTGCCGCAAGCTTGTCCAGTCCCGCAAGCTTCATTACTTTTTTAATATGGTTCGGGGTGTTGATGATCTTCACATCGCCATTCATAGTTTGCATCAGCTTGTACCGCCCCATCACCAGGCCGATTCCGCTGCTGTCCATAAAACCTACATTTTTAAAATCCATCACCAGCTGCTTCGGCCGGTTGCTTTCCAAACTCCGGTCTATTTCTTCCCGGATTTCCCCCGCGCTGTGGTGGTCGATTTCACCGGTCAGGTAAACGGTGACCAGTTCGTCCGATGCGTTGATTTGAATATTCACCTGTTACGTTCCTCCCGTCTTTCGCCGTTTTCCGGTTTTCGGCAAAAAAGTAGCCTGTATCCAACATGATACAGGCTTGTCCTTAAAAAATTTGTCAGTTTTGGTTGTCCAGCGCCAAATTCCGTATTTCCGCCGCCAGGTAAAGCGAACCGCAGATGATGACCGCACCTTCCCCGCTGGCGGCCTCCCTCGCAAACCGGAGCGCTGTACGGTAATCCTGTGCTGCAGCGCAATCGGAGCAGTAACGCCGCGCCGCCATGCAGAGGGCCTCTTTGCTGAGCGCGCGGGGACTGTTGATATCAACCGCTATGATCGTCTCGCACTGCGGGCCGATCTCCCGCAGGAGCGCCTCATACGCCTTATCCCCGAGCATTCCCACAACAGCGGCCTTTTTCCCTTTTACAAAAGAAAGAGCCTTTGCCAGCGCTTTCGCACCGTCCGGATTATGCGCACCGTCCAAAATTGTCAGCGGATACCTGGTAAGCACCTCAAAGCGGGCGGGAAAAGATGCCGCCTCCAGGCCGGCGGAAAGCTGCCTTTCAGTGACCCCAAACCCCTTCCGGCGCAGAATTTTGACCGTTTCTATCACCGACAGCGCGTTGACAATTTGGTGTTCCCCCGCAAGTCTCAGACGATAGGTTTCATCCCCATAGGAAAACGAGGAACCAAATGGGGTCATTTCATGAATCTGAACAGTTCCCATGCTCGGCAGGGTCAGGCGGCTCCCGGTCCGGGCGCATCGCTCCATTAAAACGGCAAGCGCCTCCGGCGGCTGTTCTGCATAACAGACAACATCCGTATTTCGTTTGATGATCCCCGCTTTTTCAAAAGCAATTTGCTCCAGGGTATCCCCCAGAATGTCGGTGTGGTCATACGAAATTGCCGTGACCACCGCCGCAAGGGGCGTTCCAATGACGTTGGTTGCGTCGAACCTCCCACCGATTCCCACCTCAAGGCAGACGATATCGCAGCGCTCCTCGTAAAACCAGAGCATCCCAAGGGCGGTTACCAGTTCAAATTCAGCGACAATCTCCCCGTTTTGCCGCATCTCTTCCACAAGAGGCTTCACCCGCTCTACCAACCGGAGAAGGGTGCCCTCCGGAATCATTTCGCCGTTAACCTGGAACCGCTCTCTGAAATCGAGCACAAACGGCGATATAAAAAGGCCTGTCCGGTACCCGGCCTCTTTCAGAACGCGGGCTGTCATAACAGTAGTGGAGCCCTTTCCATTGGTACCCGCCACATGGACAAAGCGGAGCTTTTCCTGCGGATTCCCAAGCTGGGAAAGGAGCTTCGCAATCCGTTCCAACCCTGGTTTGGGGCCGAACCTTTTCTGGCTATGGATATAATCTAACGCCTGGCTATAATTCATTGGAAAACCTTCCATTCTTTTGAAAATCTAAAAAGCGGAAGAAGCCCTGCCTTCCCATCAAATTCAGGGAGGACGGGGCTTTTCCTTAAAAAATCATTCTTTACTGCAATGCCTTCAGACTTTCTTTGATATTCTCCATCCGCTCTTTCGCGCGGGCAAGCTTTTCTTTTTCCTGCTCTACAATTTTTTCCGGCGCTTTCGCCATAAACTTCTCGTTATCCAGTTTCCCTGAAATAATGCTGATATCTTTTTCACAGGCCGCGAGCTCTTTGTTCAGCCTTGCGAGCTCTTTTTCTTTATCAATTAAATCAGCAAGAGGGATAAAGATGCGTGCGCTGTCGGTTACCGCTGAAACAGCGCCTTCCAGCTTCACTTCTGGCTCAATTTCAACTTCAGAAGCTCCGGCAAGGCGGAAGAAGAACCTCTCTCCCGCTTTGAATGCCTCCGGATACTGGGTTTCAATATAAACCTTCGCTTTGCGGGACGGCGGGACATTCATCTCAGCACGGGCGTTGCGGATGGCCCTGATCGCGTCAACAACCCGGCCAAATTCCTTCTCTTCCTCTGAAAAATTCAGCTCTTCGCTGTATTCCGGAAACTTTGCAACCATGATGCTCTCACCGGTGTGCGGAAGCGCCTGCCAGATTTCCTCGGTAATAAACGGCATAAAGGGGTGAAGGAGCTTTAAGGTGTTGTTCATCACGTAGACAAGCACCTTCTGGGCGTTTTTCGACTCCTCCCCGCCCGCCTGAAGCCGGGCCTTGCAGAGCTCGATATACCAGTCGCAGAAGACGTCCCAGATAAAGTCGTACAGCTTTGCCACCGCAATGCCGAGCTCAAATTTATCAAGGTTATCGGTCACCTGGCGAACCAGTTCATTATACTGGGAAAGCACCCATTGATCCTCGGCAGTCAGGGTTTCCGGCAAAGATTCGTCGGTAATTTCGTCCGAAAGGTTCATCAGGATAAACCGTGACGCGTTCCAAAGCTTGTTGGCAAAGTTGCGGCTTGCGCGGACCTTGTCGTCGGAATAACGCATATCGTTACCGGGGCTGTTGTTCGTTGAAAGGGTCAGGCGGAGCGCGTCGGCGCCAAACTCCTCAATCACAGCCAGCGGGTCAATTCCGTTGCCAAGGGATTTCGACATTTTCCGCCCCTGCGCATCCCGGACAAGCCCATGGATAAAGACAGTTTCAAAGGGGGCTTTTCCGGTCTGTTCAATGGCCGAAAAGATCATCCGGGCAACCCAGAAGAAAATGATGTCGTACCCGGTGACCAATGTGGAAGTCGGATAGAAGAACTTAAGATCCTCTGTCTCATTCGGCCAGCCGAGGGTTGAAAACGGCCAGAGTGCAGAAGAAAACCAGGTGTCAAGAGTATCCTCGTCCTGATGCATTTTTCCGCCGCATTTCGGGCAGGTTTCCACCGCGGTCTTAGAGACAACCATCTCCCCGCAGCCATCGCAGTAATAAGCCGGGATCCGATGGCCCCACCAAAGCTGACGTGAAATACACCAGTCTTTAATGTTTTCCATCCAGTGGAAATAAATTTTATCGAACCGCTCCGGGATAAAACGGGTTTCACCGTTTTTGACCGCTTCAATTGCAGGTTTTGCGAGCGGTTCCATTTTGACGAACCACTGCTTGGAAACGCGCGGTTCAACAGTGGTGCTGCAGCGGTAGCAGCTTCCCACGTTGTGGGAATGGTCCTTGACTTTGACAAGATAACCGCCCTCCTCCAGGTCGGCGACAATCGCCTTCCGGGCTTCATAACGGTCCATCCCCTCATATTTGCCGCCGTTTTCATTGATATGCGCGTCATCGGTCATCACATTGATGACCGGAAGATTATGCCGCAGGCCAACCTCGAAGTCGTTCGGGTCGTGCGCCGGGGTAATCTTCACCGCACCCGTACCAAATTCCATATCAACATAGCTGTCGGCGACAATCGGAATTTCCTTGTTCACAAGGGGCAGGATAAGCATTTTGCCCACCATATCCTGATAGCGCGGATCGTCCGGATTGACCGCGACCGCGGTATCGCCAAGCAGGGTCTCCGGGCGGGTGGTCGCAATTTCAATTACGCCGCTGCCGTCCGCAAGCGGATAATTGATGTGCCAGAAATGCCCGGCCTGTTCGCCGTATTCCACCTCGGCGTCCGAAATGGAAGTCAGGCAGTGGGGACACCAGTTGATGATCCGTTCGCCGCGGTAAATAAGCCCTTTTTCATAAAGGCGGACAAATACTTCTTTAACCGCTTCGGAGCAGCCTTCATCCAGGGTAAACCGCTCCCTGCTCCAGTCGCAGGAGGTGCCGAGTTTTTTTAGCTGTTCAACAATCCGCCCGCCGTACTGCTCTTTCCACGCCCAGGCGCGTTCCAGAAATTTTTCCCGGCCCAAATCAGCCTTGGAAACGCCTTCCTTCCGCATTGCCTCTACGATCTTAGCCTCAGTCGCGATGGAAGCGTGGTCAGTCCCCGGGACCCAGAGCGCGGCATAGCCCTGCATCCGTCTATAGCGGATCAGGATATCCTGCAAGGTTTCGTCCAGCGCATGGCCCATGTGTAGCTGCCCGGTGATATTCGGAGGGGGAATCACAATGGTATACGGTTTTTTCTCCGGATCAGGCTTTGCGGTAAAATAGCCGCCGTCGAGCCAGAATTTGTAAATCCGGTCCTCCACGTTTGCCGGGTTATAAAGCTTTTCAAGTTCTTTTGCCATAAAGTCCTCCTTATTTAGCGGCCGTCAAAAAAGGCCGGCTTTCAGAACGTTTTACTTACCGCCACAAAAAAACAAAAACCGCCCCGAAGCAAAACTGCTTAGGGCGGGCAAATGTCCGCGGTACCACCTAAATTCGGAGCTTTGAGCTCCGCACTCTTCCAGTACAGAAAACCGATACTGTACCCCTATAACGGCGGGCTTCCGTTGGCGCCTACTGAGGGAAAATCCCCGTTGGGGCCAAGGCTCAGGGGCTACTTCCAAACAACCCGCACGAAAGCTTGCACCAGCCGCTCTCTCTCTCTGCTTTGGGTACGTCTGTACTCCTCCCCGTCACTGCCTGTGACGATATTAATATTAGTATATCCAGAATAACAGAATTTGTCAACTTTTAACCAATCGACAGTTTTTCCACAAGTTCCTGATCCGGTTTAATATAAGCGGTTTGATAATTTTCAAAAATCACCATCCCGGGCTTTGCGCCGTTCGGCTTGTGGACATTCCGTATTTCGGTATAATCCACCGGCACCTGGACCGAGTTCTGCGCTTTGCTGTGGTACGCCGCAATCACCGCGGCCTCCTCCACCGTGCGGTCGGGCACCTTCTCCCCATTCGTCACAATGATGACATGTGAGCCGGGAATATTATGGGTATGGAGCCAGATGTCGTAGTTGCGGGCCTCTTTCATGGAAAGGCGGTCATTCTGTTTGTTGTTCCGCCCGCAGAGGATCATGAATCCATCGGAAGAACGGAATTTGAGCGGGGGCTTCGGCTTGAGCTGCTTTAAATTTTTACGGTGGTAATTCCGCAGGTATCCCCCGTCGATCAATTCCTCCCGAATTTCCAGCAATTCGCTTTCCCCTGTTGTGCGGGTAACTTCGTCAAAAACCGAGTCAAGATAAACAAGTTCTTCTTCCGCCTGCTGGATCAAGCCAGCCAGCATTTTTTCAGCCGTAGCCGCTTTCCGGTATTCGTTGTAGTATTTCTGCGCGTTCTGGGAAGGGGTAAGCGAGGGATCGAGCTTAATTTCCACAGAAGCCGCGTTTTCGTCGTAGAAATTTTCCAGTGCAACGCTTTCCATCCCCTTTTCCAGCCGGTAGAGGTTGGAATTGAGCAGGTCGCCGTAATTCTTGAGCGTTTCCCGCTCGCCGCATTCGGCAAGCTCCTGCCGCTGCGCCTCCAGCTTCCGCTGGGTCCGCTCGGTGCGGTTGACAATCAGCTTAAGCAGGTCGTTGGAGCGCTGCTTCATCCGGGCAATCTGATCGCGCTGGGAATAAAAGTCATCCAGCAGCTTGCTCGGCGTTTCATAAGGCTTCGTCAGCATGGCGGCGCCATACTGGTGGATTTCCACAAAGCTGAAATCCTTTGGGGTGCCGTTCAAATCGAGCGCCATGGTAATTTTCGGCGTCCCATTCTTTAAATCCTCCCGGACGCGGTTTAAGTAAAACGCCAGTCGGTCTCTCTGCGCCTCAGATAATTCGCTTCTGACCACCTCGGTGCCCCGGCAGGCATAATAAACCGCCTCCCTTGCAAAGACAGGCGAAATGCCCTGCAGCACCCCAACCAGAACCTTGGAAAGCTCCTGATCCTTCGGGTAAGAAGCGATCGCTTCAAAAATTTCTTCATTTGAGGCCTCAAACAAGCCGAGCTTGTCCTGCACAGGCGGCAGGACATATTTCATTTTGGGTAAAACCGGGCGGACGCTCGACATTTCCGGGTCAACCCGTTTGATCGCGTCAATAATTTTCCCATCCTGCCCAACAACAATCAGGTTGCTGTGCCGTCCCATAATCTCAACCGCCAAAGTGACGGTGACCATGTCGCCGAGCTCGTCAATGGTCTCAAAATCCAGGTAAAGCACCCGGTCGAGCCCAAGCTGGCGGACAGCAGTCAGCTTGCCCGAGCCGAGGTGCTTGCGCAGGAGCATGCAGAACATCGGCGGCGCCTTTGGATTTTCCAGCGTCACATTTGTAAAATGAAGCCGCGGACTCCCTGCGCCCACGCTGATGAGGAGCTTCGCATTCCCGCTCCTGTGGCGGAGGGTAATAACGACCTCCTCCCGGGAAGGCTGGTGGATTTTATCAATCCGTGCGCCTACCGCCGCTTCCAGTTCTCTTTTGATACAAGACAAAAAAATGCCGTCTAATGCCAATGGGCTCACCTACCATCAATATTTAAGCGCCGCGCTAAATGGGCCGCAGAGAACATTCCAACTTTCCCTGCTTCTTATTTGTTGCACAGCGCAGTCACTTTAATTTCAATTTCAATCCCCGGTACAGGGGATTCCGCCCGAACCGTCACCCGGGCAGGCTCTTCGCCCGGCGTAAAAAACTGACGGTAGACTGCATCCATCCGGGCGAAATCATCCAGGTTTTTCATAAAAACTGTCACATCTAAGATTTGATCCATCGAAGAACCCGCGTGTTCCAACAGGAATTTAACATTTTCCAGCGCACGTTGGGTTTGCTCCTCAATCGTTCCGCAGAGGAGTTTATCCCCAATCAAATCGCAGGAAAGCTGACTGGTCAAATAGAGCGTATTCCCGGCTTTGACCACGTGGTTATACGGACCGGACGGCTGGGGAAGGCCAGGAATATGAACGATTTCTTTTTTCATTGCGACGCTCCTTGTTCTGCTGCGGTCTACAGCCACTCCATCACCGGCCGGTTTGCTTCAGAAATTGAAAATTCAACCTCTGGAAAAGCAGCGGCCAGTTCCTCCGTGAGCTTGGGCAAAACCACTGTTTCAGTTTCAAAATGACCGGCGTCTACTAAGGTTATCCCGGCGTTTTTCGCCATAACAGCCTCATGATGTTTTACCTCTCCGGTCAAATAGGCATCACACCCATAGGATAGGATTAATTCTGTAAAAGAACCGCCTGCGCCGGAACAAACTGCCACTGTCTTCACAGGGCATTTCCCCAAAACCGCACGGACGCCGCCTGCCCCCAAAAGCGCTTTACAGGTTTCTGCAAACTCATACGGGCTTCGCGCATTTTCAAGCACCCCCACCCGCACAATACCATCCGCATTTTCCAAAACGGAAACATCCCGCAGGGATAAAAGTTTTGCCAGCACATCATTCACGCCGTCCTCCGCCTTATCAAGGCAGGTATGGCTGGAGATAACCGCAATTCCCCGCCGTATGCATTCATACGGGATATCTCCCGCACAAAACCGTTTCAGCGGATTAAAAATAACCGGATGATGGGTGACAATCAAATCGGCCTTCTCCCGCACGGCGTCTTCCAGCACGTCCTTTGTCACATCCAGCGCCAGCATACAACGGGAGACTTCCCGCTCTGCATCCCCAATCAACAGGCCGCAGTTATCGTATTCTTCCGCCAATGCAAAAGGATATGTTTTATCCATCCATTTCAGGATTTCTCTCACCTTTGCCATTCAATATCCGCTCCTTTATCCTTTCGGCCAACCATTCCAGTTCCTTTGTTTCCCCGCTTCCCGAACGCCGGATCCCCGCAAGTTTTTTCTCAACCCGGCTGAGCACCCGGTTCAGGTAAGCCCTTTCCTCTTCAGTTTCCCCCATCAAAAGCCCAACCTGCGCAAAAAAGCTGTCGATCTCCCGCTTTTCACCTGTATAACGCGCCGTAAGGACGGTGTAAACAAAACGGCCGTCCCGGACGGCCGTTTCCCTGTAAAGCTTAAAGCCCATTTTATAAAGGCCGCGGCGCAGCACCTCCGCTTTGGTCATAGGCTGTAAAACCAGCTGCTTTTCCGGGCTGCGCAGGCGGGAATCGCTTACAATGGACAAGATTAAATCGCCACCCATCCCGGCGACGATAATATCGGAGATTTCATCGAGCGGGAGTTCCTGTACCCCGTCCGAAAGAAGAGGGATTACTTTTCCCTCCAACCCGTATTCCCGCACGGTTCGGGCAGCCTGCTCCAACGGGCCCCGGTTTAAATCCGAAGCATAAACCTTTGGGCAGACATGATGACACGTCAGATAGCAGGCGAGGTAGCCGTGGTCCGTTCCAACATCAGCGCCAACCGCTCCCCGGCGCACCTGCCTGGCTGCGGCCAACAGGCGCGGACTAAGCTTCAACTGGTTTTCCACTTTCAACCTGCTCCTTTTCTTCCCTTTTCAAAAGTTTAAGGGTATGCTTACTCAACTCCACCGTAACAAACTGCGTCAGGGTAAGGGCAACAATTGCAATTACATAGCCGACCGGGTCCTTGGGGAACAGAAATAAAACCAAAATTCCAACGATCCTCCCAAAGTCCAGCATCAGCTCGCGGATTGAAAAATATTCCTCACGCGCGTTCATCTCCGCTTTTTTCTGAACCAGCAAAAAGAAGATACTGCTGGACGAATTGAGGATGAACTGCGTGAAAAAGGCGTTGATTAAAGCAAATAGCATAATTGTGGCCGGGTTCAGGCTGACCGCGGGCAGAACAGACGCGGCCAACAGAATAATTGTTGCCGAAAACATCACTTTAATCCGGTTACCCGGTTTGACAATCTTTCCAATCATCCAAAAGGAGACAATTGTCCCAACCCCGGTCAGCAGAGTGTTAAAGCCCATTAGGGTTTCGCTGCTGATCGCCTCAAATAGAAGGATATTAAGCAGAAAGTTAAAAGTGCCTTCCCGCACACCGCGCATGGTTTCAGCCAGCATGCCATACCGCCAACAGGCGCTATGGGCAATGTTGTGAAGAGAACGCCGGAAATACGTATTCTTATTCTTCTTCCCCTCCGGGTTAACATGCTTCGGCAGCCGGAGCGACAGCAGGATGGTGACGACGGCAACCAGGAAAGCAAGGCCGAAAACCACCATGTATCCCCAGAAATCCGGAATGCGCTCGATGACAAAACCAGACAGCGCCGGCATAATCAACGTGATAATTCCGTTGACAAAGCCGAGAAACGCCAGCGCCACATCCCGCTTATTATCCTCTGTAAAGGCGGAGACGTAAGTTGAATAAGTCAGCCAGTAAAAAGCGCCTGAAACACCGCTGAAAAAGCCCAGAACCGGCATCATTTTATCAGCGCTGTTCATGCTGAACAACAGGGTCGTATAAAGGACAATAAAGCCTAAAATACCAATTCGTGTTACCAGGTTTGTGTTCTGCTTGCGCATAACGGCAACCGCCACCGGCATCATCAAGCCGCTGAACAGGTAGTTTAACAGGTTATACCATTTTACAATATCCCCATCCCCGGTAACCCGCATTAAAAGGGTGGTGATATATACGCTGACTAACCCCTGAAAGAGGTTAAAAGTACAGTGCATAGACGCAAACCGTTTAAAGTTCCCGCCCAGTTGATCCAACCCCAAACTGACTTCCAAGAAAGCGCCGAATCTCCGAAAAAAATATTTCATACTGCAGACCGCCTATCACAAGATTCATTAGGGTCCAACACCCCCGTTATCTTTCATGCGGTTTCAGGCTTCCCGCGGCCCGCCCTCCGCACCGGCGTCAAGCTGCCGCAGGAGGTTGGTAGAGCGCCTGCTCAAGCCCACTATGATAAACTGGGAGAGGGTCAGAAAGATAATTGCAATTACATAACCATACTGTACCCTTGGGAAAGCCAGGAGGACAAAAACGCCAATCATACGGCCGCCGACCAAAAAAACATCTCTGATTGATAAGTACTCGTTTGTCATCAGTGGGTCTGCTTTTTTTTGAACGATTAGGAACATAATGCTGTTGGATGGATTGATGATAAACGTACTGAAAAATGCGTTGACCAGCGCGAAAATCATAATCGCGGCAGGACTCATACTGAACGCCGGCAGACAGCACGCCGCCAGGAGGACAGTGCTTCCAATCAGCATGGATTTCACACGGTTTCCCGGCTTAATCACTCTACCCGCTACCCAGAAAGATACAATTGTTCCTATGGAAGCGAGCAGGCTGTTAATGCCAACCAGGGTTTCGCTTTGAATGATTTCAAAAAGCAGCAGATTCAGCAGGAAATTCAGGGTGCCGTCGCGGATCCCCCGCAGCGTTTCACAAGCCATACCGCAGCGCCAGCAGGCATCACGTGAAATAATTTTAAGGGCTTTTAAAAAATAGGTCTTCTTCTCAACAGACTGATGGACTTGCTTTGGCAGCCGAAACGAGAGAAAGATTGTAATAACTGCAACAACGAACGATATGCCGAACGCTACCGTATAACCCGTAAAGGTTCCGGCTACCTTGCCGACCGTCTCAATTACGTACCCGGTAAGGGCGGGCATGGTCAATATGGTAATTCCATTCATGAACCCCATAAATCCCAATGCCGCGTCCCGCCGGCTGTCTGTCGTAAAAGCAGAAAAATAAGACGCGTATGTCAGCCAGTAAAAACCGTTTGAAATGCCGTTGAGAAGCCCGAGCAGAACCATTACCCTGTCGGCATTTGCCATACAGAAAAGCAGGGTGGTATAGAGCGCAATAAAACCAAGGATGCCAAACCGCAGCGCTAGGTTCACGCTGCCCTTGCGCATGATGACAACTCCTAAAACAACCCCGCAGCCCTGGAAAAAGAAACTGACCAGGTTAAACCAGATGACAATATCACCGTTACCGGTAACCTTCATCAACAGGGTAGTAATGTAAGAGCTGACCATCGCCTGAAAAACATTGTAGGTACAGTGCATGGATGCAAACTTCTTAAAATCGGCACTCAGCAAGTTCAAACCCAAGCTGACTTCAATAAAAGCGCCGATCCGCTGCAAAAAATATTTCATATTGCAGACCGCCTATTTATGTATTTGGTAATGTACTAAAAAGTTTTCCCGGCAAAACGGTGTGCGAACGCAAAATCCGCACACCGTTTCAAAGTTTATCTTTTATTTTGCAGACAGGTGCTGATTCAGTTTTTCAACCAGTTCCTCACAATTGTTTCCATGGACCAGGCAAGCCTGCTCAATGGTCTCCCCGCGAGAAGACGGGCAGCCCAGACAGTGCATTCCAATTTCCAGGAAATATTCCGCAGTAGTGCGGTCATAATCTAAGATATCCCCAATGATGGAGTCTTTTGTAACTTTCATTTTAAACAATCCTTTCTTCCGAATTTCTACTTGTATTATATCTGCTTTACACCGTTTATGCAATAGGTTTTTCAAGGATTATAAACTGTTTTTCCAAGCGGCAGCCCGCCTGAAAAAACGAAAAAAACAAACAGCCGAGTTTCCTCGGCTGTTTACCTGCCTCAATTTATTTGCCAGAAAATTAAATGCTTGAATCACTTGTGGGACTGTGTATCACACAACCAAAACAAAATCCTTGCCTCTAACAACCGGCTTGGCAAATTGCTTGCACCCTGAGATTATTCCTGTCTCATTTTAGCGTAGCATTCGCTGCAGTAAACCGGGCGGTCTTCACGCGGCTGGAACGGAACTTTTGCCTCAGCACCACAGGAAGCACAGGTAGCGGTATACATCTCTCTGTCCTGTCTGGAAGCATTCTTGCGCGCGTCGCGGCAAGGTTTGCATCTCTGGGGCTCGTTCACGAAGCCTTTTTCGGCGTAGAATTCCTGCTCACCAGCAGTAAAAACAAATTCAGCGCCACAATCTTTGCAGGTAAGGGTCTTGTCTTGATACATTTTGAACTCTCCTAATGGAAAAATTTTTAGCCCGCGCCGGACTTTCACCAGCACCTTTGTTTCCAACGCTCTATTTTAAGCTAACAGGCCATATATTACAAAACGGTCACCCGTTTTGACTTAAATGAAACGCGGTCTTGAGTTTTTTTCTCACCCGCCCCAGCGAATTGTAAACCGATTTTACAGAAAACCCCAAAGCATCTGCTATCTGCGACGGCTCATACCCCTCCAGGTAAAGCAGAAACACGTTCCGCTCCGCTTCAGACAAATGCTCCCCTATTTCCTTCGAAAACCAGTCCAGCGTCTCCTGCTCCAACACATGCTTTTCAGGATCCGCCGAAAAATCAGCCGGCTTCTTCCCCGCCTCGTCAAGCTCTACCGCCTTGGACAGCAGGGAATACTTATTGGTTGTTGCAAACTGAGCCGCTTTTTTAACACGATTAAGAACACAGATCCGCGCATAGGTATTAAAGCTGCAACCGCGGTCGGCACTATAGGTTCTGACCGCACTCAAAAAGCCGATCATCCCCTCCTGCACAAAATCTTCGTGCTCAATACCCTCCACAGTAAAACGCGCTGCAATCTTGTTAATAATACCGAGATAGCGGACAATTAAAATTGCAGTGGCCTCTTCATTGCCGCCGATACTGAGAGAGACGAGACAATCATCACTCTCGCCGGACAAACCGCCTGGCAGCTGAGGACCCTGCATAGTATCACTCCGTACATTTTTAACAATTATCCTTATTATACTATCGCTTTTCTTGCCCGTCAAGAGTCTTTTTCACAATTTGTTAAAATTCACATTACAGTTGTTTAAAAATTTGAAACTTTTGCCAAAAAATTCAGAAAAATGACAATTTCAGAGGGAAAAGTGCTAAAACCCAGCGCCAAAACACGGCAAATAAAACCTTAACTTCATGAAAGATAAAGATGGATCACCATACAAGGCAGCGGGTTCTTTACGATTGTCCTGAACGCTCAATTTCACATTCAACTAATCTTACAAATTCATGGGGCGGAAGCTCAAGCGCGTTGGAAAGCCGCCAGATTGTCTCAAAATTTGCCTGCTTGCTTCCGTTTTCAATCATTGCCAAGTGGCTTCTGGCAAGCCCCGCAAAACCGCTTAAAACTTCCTGCGATAATTTTTTTCGCTTTCTTAATTGACGAACCACCCTGCCGATTGCGGCGTTATTAAATTCTATCATCGCAGACAACTCCTTGGTCTTAGTTTAAGGAGAAAAACCCAAAATATTGTCTACGATAATATACATATTAAATTTTGTATGATATAATAGACAAAATTGTCAAAACGAAAGGGAGGGTTCATATGAAAAAAGCGTTGGGAATCCTTGTATCATTCACTTTCATACTTTCTCTTACAGGATGTTTTTCAAGACCCGCCGGAACGGTTTACCAGGTTTCTCTTTCAGCGGATGCAGTTCAAGAGGTTAGGGAATATGTCATTGAACAAGGGAGTGAAATGAAAGGAAAGTTGTATCAGTCCTCAGAGCAGCAGTACAAAGGCATTACAAGACAGTGCTGCAGGAACCTTTCCTTTTCAATAGCAGCATCCGACAATTCCCCTTCAGCCCTTATATTTGATTACACCGTATTTACAGAGGGAAAAACTACCCAGCTTCTTTTTTCCTTTGCAGAAGGCAACACAATATATTCATGGAAAATGAATCAAACCGGGGAAAACGGAATTGCAGGCTCCGGAAAAATTGACCCGCAAACTTACGAAATTGCTATAGAAACCTGCACAAGCACCAACGAAAGCAATATGAAAAGCCTGCTACTGCAGAGCCTAAAAATATCTTTACCAAACATAAACAAACTGTTGAAGGATAACGGTTTTTCTTATACTTACAGTGATTTTGGCTTTTCCCCTCTATTATTTCCATAAAAACGGAGCAACTATAACACAAAGCGCTCCTTTCTGCATTCTAATTGTTCAAAAACTCCGGTAATTTACCCACCTCCGGTACAGCTGGGGGATTATTCTTGCCTCTTCGGCGACATACATAAAAAAGCAGGGAGCTGATTTCTCAGCTCCCTGCGGGAAGAACAATTGGTTTTCAAATTAACCGAAGTAACGGTTGAGCAAGCCCTGGAAGCCACAGCCATGACGAGCTTCGTCTTTCGCCATTTCATGAACAGTGTCGTGGATTGCATCCAAGCCGAGCTCTTTTGCTTTAGCGGCAAGCTCCTTTTTGCCAGCGCAGGCGCCGTTTTCAGCGGCAACGCGGAGCTCGAGGTTCTTCTTAGTGGAATCGGTTACAACTTCACCGAGCAGCTCAGCAAATTTAGCGGCATGTTCCGCCTCTTCATAAGCGGCTTTCTCCCAGTAAGCGCCAATTTCCGGATAACCTTCGCGGTACGCGACCCGAGCCATAGCAAGGTACATGCCAACTTCAGTGCACTCGCCCTCGAAATTCATTTTCAAGCCGGCAACGATCTCGGCATCTACGCCTTTGGCAACGCCTACACGGTGCTCGTCAGCCCAGGAAAGGCCCTCTTTCTGCTCAACAAATTTGGAAGCAGGGGCTTTGCAGATCGGGCAGGATTCCGGAGCAGAATCGCCCTCATGTACGTAACCGCAGATAGAACAAACAAATTTTTTCATTTTCATTTCCTCCCATGTCATGATCGAAGCTGTAATGTTTTTTAACTGTGATTAAATTATACCATATTCGTATAGTTTGTCAAGCGGTTTTAAAAATTTTGGCTCAATCACAAAACCTGTGGGATTTGGGGTTGCGGTCATAGTCCCTCCGGCTGGCATCGAATAGCTTGAGGAAGAAGTA